>CALHGI010000192.1 GCA_938029995.1 uncultured cyanobacterium
CCTAACCAAGACAAGATACTAAATTATCTGAGTAATCCTAATCCCTATGTAATTGGCTCTACAAATGTGGGCTATTGCTAGATGGAGTTTGTAACTCATTGGCAATACCCGTCAGAATCTCAGGCACTGGTCTAGGCTGCCAGCCCAAATCCCGCATTGCTTTTTCTCCACTGATGCGGACGCAGCGGTCATAAATGTAGTGCACCAGCTCATTATTCAAGGGCGCATTCCAAGAAAAGGCTTTGCCGATGGGGTCTAGAATGCCGCCAATGGCACGTACCAGCGGCTTCGGTGCATCTGCTGGGGCTTTAACACCAGTCGCCTGACCCAAGATTTGAAACATTTGGCCAATGGATAGCTCTCCGGCGGAGATGATGAAATGTTCGCCGGAGGGGGCTTTTTCGGCGGCTAGCACCATGGCTTGCACCAGGTCATCCACGTGGACGATGCCGGTGATGCGATCGCACCCTGGCCATAAGGGCAACCGCCCCTTCAGAAAAAATTTAATCACCGGACCAAAGTGAGGATCATCAGCCCCAAAAATCCCCCCCGGCATCGAACTCACCGCCGAGTAACCGTCCTCCACATGCTGGTTCACCAGCTGCTGAGCCTTAAACTTCGTCTCATCATAGGCCGAGGAAAACCCCTCCTGGGTGCGCTGGTAGGTCTCATCAATCACCTGGCCCGCCGTATCCCCATAGATACCAATGGTGCTGCAATAAACCACCTTGGGCGGCGTCGGCTGTGACCGCACCGCCGCCAATACCGCACGCGTTCCCCCCACATTGACCCGTTCCATGCGGTCAGCATCCACGATACCCAAATCCACACAGGCCGCAATGTGGAATACCACATCCACATTGGCCATGGCCTGGTTCAGCGCATCCCCATCGGTAATATCGCCATAAACCAGTTGCACCTCCATGTCGGCCAACCGCGATAGATCACTGGTGCGACGCACGAACCCGACCACACCATGACCCTGGTCCCCCAATAACTTAACCAAGTGGGACCCTGTGAAGCCGTTGGCCCCCGTAACCAGTGCTTTCATACGTTTATTTTGATACACCTATATCCAGGTTGTATCGTAGCTGAAATCAAGGATGTAACAGATGGTTTGCCGCTGCCGCGACCGATTTTTATCCCCGAAAATCGTTTTTGAAGAAAAAGCAACCTAAGATGTAGATACATTAAGTGGCTCCAATGAATGAATAAACCAATCAATAAGTCTGATTTTGTGCTCACCCCCTACATGAAGAGCAATGACTTAAGAGCCACTTACCAAATTCTAAATACCGTCGGTCCCTACATTTTTCTCTGGTTTTTAGCCTTCAAAGCCACTGCCATATCCCTGTGGCTGCTGCCGCCGATCATTATTTTGCTCGTGCTCTTTTCCCTGCGATGTTTTTCGTTAATGCACGACTGTGGCCATTACTCACTTTTCCGATCCAAAAAGGTCAACCGAGTTATGGGCTTTATCCTGGGACTGGTTAACGCCATGCCCCAATATTGGTGGTCTAGGGACCATGCCTATCACCACAAAACCAATGGCGACTGGGAGCAATATCGAGGCATTGGCGATTTCCTATCGGTGAAAGAATATGCCCAGCTCAATCCTGCGGATCAAAAGATGTATGGTCTCCTGAGACATCCACTCATGGTGATTCCAGGGGGCTTTTTCTACCTGGCCTTTAAGCCTAGGCTCATTTTTCTCCTGGGGGCCTATGACTTTGTCCACGATCTGTTGGTTGCCCTTAAAACTGATGGCAAGCAGGGGGTTGCGTCTATTTTCTCGACCCACAAGCCTAAGCATTGGTCCACTGCCGCCGAGTTTTGGGATATTTTACTCAACAATATTTTTGTTGTGGGGGGCTGGATTTTGCTGTGCCATTGGCTGGGGGCAGCCTTTTTTCTCAGCGTTTACTCACTGGTGCTGACATTTTCCGCTGCTATTTTTATTAATGTGTTCTTTGTGCAACACAACTTTGATGGGGCCTACGCCCACAAGTCAGAGGGATGGGACTATTTAGCTGGGGCCGTTGAAGGCAGTAGCTACTTAGATATGCCAGGGGTGTTTAAGTGGTTCACCGCCGACATTAGCTATCACAATATTCATCACCTGTCTGAGAGAATTCCTAACTATAATCTCAAAGCCTGTCACCAGGCCAATAGTCACCTGCTTTCGCGCATAACAACCATTGGTCTTGGCGATGTTCTCGACTGTTCCCAATTTATTCTTTGGGATTCTGATCAGGATAAGCTGGTCTCTATCAAGTCCTTTAATCTAGCGGCCCAGGCCAATGCTTAGGGGGTGAAAACTACCTTACCCTAAGGATTTTTCGTAAATACGATAGGTTTTGTAGATGGTGGCTCCGGTGCTTTCGATGATGTTGCGCGATCGCATATTGTCCTCATACACCCAAGACAACTCAGCACGCTTATAGGGCGGCGTTTTATCGGTGCCTCCCTTCATGCCCAAATAAACCACCGCCAGGGCCACCATTTTGCGGCTATATTCCGGCAGTGTGCAAATGGCTAATACCCTTGCCTGGTTGATCTTACGGCGATGCCAGAGAAACTTAAGAATGCCCCAAATATTCAGCTTGCCCTTGACTGGCTTAAGGGCAATATTGTAGTCGGGCAACGCCATAAAAAAGCCCACCATCTTGTTGTCAGAGTCTTTTTTAGGATCTTCTGCAATGACGAAGATGTCCGTATCCACTAGCGTTTGCAGCTCCCGCGCTTCCACCATAAACTCCTCTTCGGTGCGGGCGCTGGAGCTCCAGTTATGGGCAAACGCGGTGGTAAAGAGTTCGTAGATGTGGCGGCAATCCTGTTCAAAGGCCTCGCCTTTCGTCTGAATGGAGCGAAACGTAATACCCGCTTTTTGGGCAATTTTATAGCCCCGCTCAAAGGTATCGGGCAACGGCTGATCTAAGGGCAAATCATAGGCATAGGCATCCTTCGCCTTGCTCCAACCCTGGGCCGCCATGATATCCAGGTAATACTGAGGGTTGTAGGGCATCATCAGCATTGGATCCGAATCAAACCCATCTGTCAAAAAGCAACAGTTGTTATGGGTCGATAGATCAATTGGCCCCCTAGCCCGAGTCATGCCTTGCTGATGTAGCCAGCGAGTCGCCTCTTCTAGCAGGGCTTGACCAATTTCAAGATCGTTGATGCACTCAAAAAAACCAATTAGCCCAATGGGAATACCTTCGCGCTCAATGAGCCGATCATTCACCGCTGCAACCACACGACCCACCGGCTGATCACCCTGGTACGCCAGAAACTGTTGTAGTTTCCCGTATTGGAAAAATGCATTGTCCTGGGAAAACTGTTTAGCCGTACTTGACTCGATGGGCGCAACCCAGTGGGGGTCGCCTCGGTAGACATAGGCCGGAACAGAGATAAAAGCCGCCTCATCCTCAGGGGTGATGACTGACTTAATGGAAAAAGTACTCATGGGGAAGGAGTAGTGAACAGTGGGCTGTGTTCGAAATTAGACCCTTAACCGACCGCCAAATGCATTCAGCGGTCGCTGCGTACATAGCAGTTGGCTATATAGCTTTTGGCGAACACCTATGGCTTAAGCGATGGGCGCCAGGCTATATATTAGCTACTTCAACGCTAGTCTTACTGTCCAGCCCAACCATTCACCTACCCCTTAAGCGTTAGGCATACTGGGCCACTGCACCACCGATCTTTTGGCGCACAGTCACCATGGACTCCACCAGCCGATCCATTTCAGCCTGGGTGTGGAGTGCATTAGCCGTAATCCGTAGACGGGGCTTAGCAATAAACCAGATGGCCGAAACCCAGATGCCATGCTCTTCCATCAGCGCACGGGCAAAGGCTTTCGGATCTAAGTCGGGAGGTAGCAGCACCGGAATGACGTTTGTTTCACCAATGGCGTCAAACCCGGCGGCCACTAGCTTAGACCGCAGGTACCGAGTATTGGACTGTAGGGTGGCTACCCGTTCCGGTTCGCGACGCACTAAGCGAATGCTTTCTAGGGCAGCCGCTGTCACTGGCGGTGGCAGGGAAATTGTGCCGATGGACGTGGGCGATACATCCAACAGATCGATCAGTTCGCGATTGGGGGAACTAATGGCGGCCCCCGCAGAACCCGCAAACTTAGAGAATGTGGTCATAATGACGGGCACAATGCCGCGCTCCACCACTGACTGAGGGGTAATACCAAAGTGGTCATAAATCCCCTCACCTTTGCCACCAATGGCTCCACTGGCATGGGCTTCGTCCATGACTACGACACTACCGGGATAGTCTTCCATGATGTCTAGCATGCGGGGTAGGGGCACCACATCACCATCCATGGAAAAGACCGCGTCAGAAATAACAATCACCCGATCGTCAGGCCGCACATAGCGACGCATCTTACGCTCTAGGTCATCCATATCGCAGTGCCGGTAGGCCTTCACCCGTACCTTGGGGCTATGGCCAAACATCTTGCCCGAGCGATTGTCGGCATTGACCACCGCCGCAATGATGCAGCCGTGGTTGAGTACATCACTGAAGATGATGGTCTCACGGGTGTGCTGAAAGCCTTGTACCGGTACTGCTAGATGGCAAAAACCATCCATTAGTGCCTGCAATGCCATCCAGGCATTCAGGAACAGCTGGGTATGGGGCAGGTGCTTAAATGCTGAAATTTCTTCTTCTAGCTGGCGGTGTAAATCAATTCGACCACTGAGCACAGAACAGGAGCTATTGGAGGTGCCATAGCGGCGGATAGAGTCAATGGCTGCCTGGGTTACTTCCTTGTCTTGGGCCATTCCCAACACATCGTTGGTACAGAACGTTAGGACCTGGTGTCGTTTGCCAGTGCCCTGTTCTTCTACTTCGATTTGATTGCCATTTTTCTGATGGCAAATAAATTTGTCAGGGTATAACCCGCTTGAATGCAAACGTTGCACGTAGTCATTAACGACTTCCACAATTTACTCCTCATCACCTACATTGAGCATATCAATCAACCAAGGCTTAGCCCAGTAGCCGATACCCATTGATAACGGGCATGGGCAGTGGGGGCTTGGGTATCCCCAAGCGGGCGATTCACACAAGCATACCGTTACTAACCTCCTGAGATGGTTTGATAGAAGACTCTTTTGCTGTTTCCAAAGCAGACGAAGGAGGCACTTCTAATCGCTCGTACTGTCCGACAATCACGCGTTGGAGAGCAATAATTGCCGGATTGACTTCGACGTAGTTACGTTGCGGATCGATGGAATAATTACGCTGTTCACTTTCCATCATCTCTACGTCTTGATGTAGAAACTTGAGAAAAATACTATTCAAGATGACTTTTTCCAGCACCCTAGCTAAAGGTCCACTTAGTAACCACTGAGGGAGCGGCAGTTTGAGAAACATCAAAGAAAAGGATTTTGTCTCGGTGGGTCCCACGGGCAAACGCATGAGATAGAGCGACGAGACGGACTCTAGGGCAGTGGCGTAATGGGGATAGCGGTAGTGAATGGACACGGTACGGGTGGTGCTATCGCTGCCCTTGGCACCAAGACCTAAGAGTTTACTTAAAAAACCTTCATAGGACACCTGGTAATCAGCTGCTACTCCATGCTCATCTTGCTTTAAGTCTAAAAGTTTAGGGTCGTACCACCCTTGAAGATCTTTGTGCAAAAAGCCATGGAATACGTCCATCGTATTCTCATTACAGATGGAAAAATGGGCTTGAAAATGGCCTGGAATACGGACCATAAACCAACCTGGTTGACCATATTCTGGCACCTGTGGCAAAGGCTGTCTATCGGCCAGTGCGGGCTCTCCGGGAAATACCCAAACTATGCCGTAGGCTTCTTGGGTAGGATAGCTGCGGGCTTGGGCACAGGGTAATTTTTGATCCTTGGGAAAGTAAGGAATGCTAACGCATTCACCCTCGTTATTAAATTTCCAGCCGTGGTATGGACATACCAAGTTGTTCCCTTGCACTTCTCCTCGGTGCAGCTCTACTCCCTTGTGGGGGCAAGCATCGGCTAGGGCATTAACCGTTCCATCGGCATTGCGATAAACCGCTAGGGAAGATTCCCACACTTGAACAGAAACAATATCCCCTGGCTTGAGCTGGTCAGCCCACAAAACTGGGTACCAGTAGTTTGGATTGATCCCAACAGAGCGAGCACGTCGGTATATGGGTTGACCTTTCAGAACAGCAGATGATTCCATCGTCTAAGGCTAGAAATAAGGATTGAGGTGATTCAGTAACAAAGTTTTTCCACTGTAAGAGACTTATCTTGATTTTTACTGAGTAAAGGCCCAATAAGCTCAGATTTTTGACTCTAAGCGGGTGTCATAGTGGTAGCAGTATGACGTTAGTTAACTTGCTACTGAAGGAAATCAGTGACGCTTCACGAACTGTCAATGAAGTCAGGTGGAGACATTCGAACAGTCGGCTACAACATAATCAGCCACCTTAGACGCCAATAGAACGCCAGTAGACAGATGCACGTAACAACGCCAGCTGGGCAGGTATAAGTTTTTGCTTATGCCCCACCTCAGTAAGTAGTTATGGGTAATGTTAACATCTATTAACTTGTCGCGAACCATTGGCCCCCTGAGGTGTGTTCCTTTCAAGTGTTGCTGTGTTGCCCCCTATGACCACCGTTTATCAAAAACCGGTTGCTTCCAAATTAGAGAAGTTGCCACCATTACCGTCGCGTCCACCCTGGCAATTACTCGCCGTACTCATGGTGGCAGGCTGCTTATCAAGTGCAGCTGGAGCTGTGGTTGCCCCCGTTTTCCCGGATATTGTGGAGCAGTTTGGTTTGAGCAGCCGTTGGGCTGGGGTGTTGGTGAGTACCCACACCTTGACTACGGCCTTGGCTAGTCTTGTGTTTGGGCTGCTGGCTAGTCGGTTAGGTAGCGTTCGAATTTTGATCGCTGGTCTGGTGGGCTATGGAATTTTTGGCAGTCTTGGGGCAATGGCCCATGGCTTCTGGGGGATTCTACTATCGCGGGCTTTGGTGGGTGTGGCCAGCGGCGGTATTGGTGCTGGCAGCATTGGTATTTTGAGTAACCTCTATGATGGTGAGGCCCGCACCAGGATGATGGGCTATGCCACCAGTGCCCTGGCGACGGCGACGGTGATTTTTCCGATTTTGGGTGGTTGGCTGGGGCTATACCATTGGCGTTGGGCGTTTGTGCTCTATGGTTTAGGTTTGCCAGCGGCGTTGGCCGGGCTATGGATTTTGCCGAAGGGGCGGCGGCGTAAGGCGAGCGGCATTCCTCAAACCGAGGGGATTGGTGACATTCTGAAGCAAGGTCAGGTATTGCTGATTTTGTTGGCATTGGCGACGGCTTCGGCGATTTTCTATGTGGTCGTGGTGTATGCGCCCCTGTATTTGAAAGAGGCGATTGATGCGTCATCGTTGCTGAATGGATTTGTGTTGGCGGCGCGCTCGGTGGGAGCGGCGGTCATTGCGGCGGTGGGAGCGGCTAAGGTGTCGAAACGTCTCGGGTCGGGGGGTGCGATCGCAGCCGGTTTTATGCTGATGGCAGTTTCCCTGGCCACCATCCCCAATGTTCTATCGCCCCCAATGATGCTGTTGGCCGGTCTGCTGTTTGGTTTGGGCTTTGGCCTGGTGATGCCTAACTTTTACAGTGCCCTGGCCGATTTATCCCCAGACTCCCAGCGTTCTGGGGTGTTAGCCATTGGCACTGGTTGTGCCTCCCTAGGGCAATTTATCTCCCCTTTTATTTTTGGCCCCGTGTGGGCCAGTGTGGGCACGGATGTATTTTTCCTGGCCGCTGTGATTGCTGCTGCCGTAGGCTTGCTCAACTGGCTACGTCGTTAAGACCGACCGTTTCATGATTCTTAAACAGTCACTGCTAAAATTTCTCAAAATCGGAGCCATCCCCCTGTTGCTGACTACGGTGGCACTGCGGCAGATCGCCTTGGTTCATTTTGCTGGGCTGAGTCCTTGGCATGGCGGTGGTTTTGGGATGTTTGCCTCGATTGATCGCGATGAGCGTCGGGTGGTGACTACCCAGCTAGTTGACTGCGCCCAGACTTGGGACTTTGTGCTACCCAAGATTATGGCGGATTCCCCTGGTGTCATTAGGGATGAGACCTATACCCATGTCAGCACCTTTCCCACTGAGTTCGAGCTTCGTCGCCTAGGGCAGGGGCTGCTCTCAGGGGAGACTGAAAATCCCATTGCTGAACTCTATGGGACAAATCGCGACAAAAGCTGTGATTCAGAATTGCGGCTTCAGTCTTGGCGACTGGTCTATGACGGTGATTCCATTGCCTATGAGCCGATTGCTGAGCCGGTTGAGGTGCAGCCATGATGCCTCTAATCAAGCAGTGGAATGCTTGGCTGACGAATTTGATGCAGCCGCCCATATACCTATTGGTGCTGCGGCTGACGACGATTTTGCTATTGCTCCATGGGATTGACCATTGGGTCTGGACCATGTTGCCAGAGAAGGTTTTGGCCTTAGCCATGCTGGTGTACTCGCCGTTGATTCGTAACCGCTGGTCCTGGTTAGGGATGAGTCTATGCCTGGTGGTGAATAATCTGTGGCATTGGTCCAGGCTGGTGAATCATGAATATCTTTATACCTATTGGGTGTTGGTCTGTGCGATCGCAGTTTGGAGCCGCACGCCGAAACAGGTGCTGCGCTGGAATGCCCGCTGGCTCATAGGCCTCTGTTTTCTATTTGCCACCCTATGGAAGTTTTTAGGTGGCGAATATTTAGACGGTTCGTTTTTGCATCTAACGTTTTTGCTAGACAGTCGTTTGGCCATGGGGGCGGTGCTGTTTGGGGGGCTGGATCTGGCCACCTTGGCTGACAACCGTCAGATTTTTGAAACGATGCAGGCATCAGCGGCTGTGTTAGACCCACAGCAATTGGCAACGACTCCTCGCATGGCAGTGGCTAGTGTCGTGCTGTCCTACTGGACCATTTTGATTGAAGGATTGGTATCCGCGAGCTTTTTGCTACCTATCCGCTGGCTTTATCAAAAACGTGACTGGTTACTGTTTCTCTTTGTGCTGACAACCTACACGGTGATTCCAGTGTTGGGGTTTGGTGCGTTGCTAATGGTGATGGGCTTCATCCAATCCAAGAGTAATTCCGTAGCTCGTTTATACCTTGGATTACTCATATCTATGCCCCTGTGGATGCCATTACCCCAGGGATTATTTTGGGTTATTCAGAATATTATTTTGGGATAGAAACCAAACAGGTGAAGCGTTAAACGATATCAAGAGTCACTCTTGACCCTTCATCAGGACTCATCCCAATTTTTAGCGTTGACGCTGCACTAGGTCTATTCGTTATCTAACGGTTTTGACTGTTTTTTTGAACCTTAGTTTGAGACTTAATCAGTAATCCTCTACGGTCCCACTCTTAGCCAACTTGTGTGTTCGGGGATTCTTGCAATAACCATAAACCGCTGTAGGTCATGCCCGAATCATCGGGGCGGATCAGCAGAAAATGTAGACCTTTTGCCGTCGCCTTACGCTGTTCAAAGGCATTGGCCGCACCGCGCACATCGGGGTCTTCAAAGGTGGTCAGCACAAATCGGTCAACTAGCCCCGCTTCCAAAATTAGTCCGTCGGGCTGACCCGCGATGTACTTTAAAAACGCAGGCCGCTCCGACTGTAACCACTGGGCTAGGCCCATGGCCCGTCGTCCGCCATCAATGACCACCCCCGGAATTAGCACCGTGCTCGAAAGACCAATTTCCAGCGGTAGCAAATCCTTGGGGACTGAGCGCACCGGAATGGATTCGTATTGAAACCGGAGTAAATCAGCATTGGACAACCCCGCAAACCGCCAGGTTTCACCCCAGAGATTATCGGGCAGCGGTATGGGGGTGGACCGCTCAATGGCTAATGGAGAGTAGGGTTCCCCTGTGTAGGTTTTCAGATTGGGATACCAAGCTGTCCGCTGTCGTAACCACTGCTTGAGGGTGGCCAGGTCCCGCTTGGGCACCACGGGAATATCCAATTCTCGGCAGGCCACCTCCGCTAGGGTCTGGGTCTGGGGGCGGAATACCTGCAGTTCGTTGGGACGATAGCCTGATCGATGGATGGCCTGCTTTAGCTGATGCCGTAGCCACATGGCGTCAGCCTCGGGCTGGGGGCAGGTTTCTGCATAGCTGAAGTCCATGTCAGGGGTACACAGCAATAATTCC
>CALHGI010000193.1 GCA_938029995.1 uncultured cyanobacterium
CAAAGCCTCTAAAATAAACTGGCTCATCACCTCCAGCTTAGATGCCCCAATGGCGCGACGGATACCAATTTCCTTAGTGCGTTCTAACACCGCAGCCACTGTAATATTAGCAATGCCGACACCACCAATAATCAAAGCAATTAAACCGACACCCGTTAGAGCAGCAGATGCAATTTGCTGCACTTCTAAATCTTCTAATAAATCATCAGCATTATTCCAGACAAAAACTTCTGCCTGGGGAAAAGTCTGCTGTAAAAAGGCCTCGACATCATCACTGAGGGTATTGATTTGCATAAGAGAATAGGGACTAATTTGTAACTGCCCCCGGCTAGAGCCGCCTGATAGAACACTGGCAAAGGTTTCAGTCAGCCATAGTTCACCGCCTGAGTCCCCCCAATCAAAGTTAGATTTAGATTCAATTACCCCAATTACGATAAATCGGTTACCTCCAGAATAAATCGCCTTATTTAAAGGGGATTGGCCTGGAAACAGATTTTCAGTGAGCTTTTCATCCACTAAAGCAACAGGACGATACTGATCAACATCTGATTTATCAAAGAAACGCCCCTGTAATACACGACGCCCCGTAGTTTCTAGATAATTAAGTGAAACGCTATAGGCTTGAATATCTACATCTTCAGCTTCGTACTGAACAGAGTTCAGACTATAGACAAAACTAATCGTGCTTATGGAACGAATATCCGCAATGGAGTCTTTGAGTGATTTTTGAATCTCTTTATCCAGTTCAGGCTGAGGACCCTCTCGAACATAAATACCAGGACTGATAAAGGGCCGATCTCGAGCAGATAGTTTAATATCAATCTGTTCGCGGGTAATGGTTTGAATATTTAAGGTAGCGCTGACAGCCCCTACGCCCATAAAAACACCAAAAGCAGTCAGTCCAGACCGTAACCACTGGGTGGTCAAGGAGCGCCAGGTCATGAATAACAGATCCGGTAAAGGCAGTCCCATGGCAGTTATTCAGGCAGTACGGTGGGAACAGGCGGAAAAGCCGCAGCTTCACTGAGGGGCATGCCAGGGGTAATGGTCATGGTCGGGGGCACTAAGGCAATTTGCTCGCCCACACTGAGCCCATCGGTCACCTCAAACAAGTCCAACCCCTGTAACCCTAACTCAATGGGTTGCTGTGCCGCATGCCCACGCTGATCCCGAATCCACACAAAGGTTTCCCCACCATTACGCTGCACCGCTTCAGGTGGAACAACCACAACATTGTTCTGCTGCTCCGTGATAATTTCGACACTGACAAAACTACCAGGAATCAAGGTTTGGCTAGCATTGTCTAGCTTGACCTGGGCGTTGACCCTAGCTTGCCCTTCTTGAGAGCCTCTGCCCGCGCCACCTGGATTTAGAGCCTGGGGCGATAGGGCCACCACCCGTCCTGTGTAATCTTGGGCATCGGGGCCAAGGGCCCGCACCCTCGTGGGCTGATTGATGCTGACTTTTGCAGCATCCAGCGTGGAAAGCTGCAGATCAACAATTTCTTGGGTGGGGTCCCCTAGGGCAAGCAATTCCGTGTCCGTGGTGATCGCCTCACCATTAGAGACATTGACCTTGAGCACCACCCCATCAATGGGTGCAACAATCACTCGATCATTAAGCTGCTGCTCTAGCAAGCCTAAGGTCTCTTGAGCCGTTTTCAAGTCCAATTCGGTCTTAGTCACTAACAATTGAGCATCCTTGAGGTTCGAACGCACGTCATCTAAAGCTTCCTGATCATTGCGAACATCATCTTCGGAAATAAAGCCCTGCTCAAATAACTCCTGAGATTCTTGGTATTGCTCCACAGCAAAGGCCACTCGTTGCTCAACCTCAGCTACTTTTTCTAAAGTACGCTGAAGATCTAGCTGAGCTTTTTGGATCTCGACTTGCTGCGATCTGGCCTCCTGCTCTTTTCCTCGATCCCGTAGTACAACCAAGGGCTGTGCAGCTTCTACTAGGTCGCGCACATCCACCAATACTTGCTCCACGGTGGCTTCATTTTGAGGGGACTTGAGGGTTTGCTGGCCCCCTAAAGCTAAGGTGCCACTGGCTGTCACCGTCAGCTCTACCGCTGATCGCTCAACGGTATACAGGGGAACAGAAATTTCTTCTGTTGTAGTACCTCGATAGCGTCTATACCCCCAAACGGACACACCCGCTAACATGGTAAAGCCCACGAGCCAAATTAAAAGGGCACGATATTCGAAGGACCGAGAGTTAGTCCTAAGGGTTTGCGTCAACGGCCGAGCTTGCTCCGAAGACCGAGCGTCTGTCATATTCTTGCAATAGGGCCAATAGCCATGATTCCTGCTTGTCTAAGCTTAAGCGACTAACAGGACAACTGTCTATTAGTTGTAGAAATTGAGGCGCTTTATAGCATAAGCCGACATGACAATATGACACCAAACAACAGAGTTAGAAAGCGTCCCTCCAGTCAGAAAAATTTCATCCTTTATTACTGGAGGGACAATTCTATTGCATTGCACAGACCTAAAATGCCAAGCATCCACCATCATCTTTGATGAACACTATTTTGCATTAAAGGCCCTACATTACACCTTATGCTCTGGATTCTTAAAGTCGGTCTTACAACCAGCTTCCCAAGCATCCGGCTGATTTCCATGCCCTGGAATACCACCATTATCCTTTAGCATGCGGGCTAGATGCATACAGTTCCAGGCTAAGAATGTAGTATTCCGATTAGTAAAGTCATTACCAGGTCCACCTGAACCAGGGTCCAAATAGGATGGACCAGGGCCTACTTCACCCAGCCACCCAGCATCCGCCTGGGGAGGAACGGTATAGCCAATGTGGGACAAAGAGAACAAGATGTTCATGGCACAATGTTTCACGCCATCTTCGTTACCGGTGATCAGCGTAGCTCCCACCTTGCCATAATCACGATATTGCCCTTTCTCATTTAGCAGATGGGTATAGCCATACATCCTTTCCAAGACACGATTACATACGGAGCTTTTCTCCCCTAGCCACACCGATGTGCAAAGCACCAAGATATCAGTCTCATCAATCTGTTTCTGGATTTGAGGCCAGTCATCTTTATCCCATTCAGGGGTTGCAGACATGTCTAAACCCAAACCAGCTGGAATCACGTAGTCCACCGGACGAATGACTTTGGTTTGAATGCCATTCGCTTCAAAAATATCTTTGGCAATGTTGATCACACCTCGGGTGTGGGAAAGCACAGGTGTGCGATTGAGGGTGCAGTTGAGGAATAGGGCCTTGAGATCACTATATTGAGCAGGGGCATTCTCACATTGATGTTGAGTAATTTTGGTAAGTTGTTCGGTCATTGTTTTTTTGGGTTAAGAATGAGAGTTTAATACATGCACAATCTATTGCGCTCTTGGGGAGTAATGTCTGAACGGTGAGATAAAACAGTTGACGCCTAATAGCACCAACGGTCAACCCCGCCCTACGGTCTCTCCCAAGAGGTCTGGGCTTTAGCATATGGTCCTGCATTAAATTGCCGATTTTGCGCAGACATCTAAATCAACTCAGGATCGGCAATCACCTCCACCAAGGCGGGCCCTTGATGGTCTAGGGCTCGACTCATGGCCCCATCCAGTTCCTCCTTGTTGGTGACTTGAATCCCCAGACCGCCACAATTTTCGGCATACTTGGAAAAATTTGGGTTATGGAGCGATGTTTGCCACACGTCCCATTCCCCTGCTCGTTGTTCTTTAGAGATTTTGCCTAGCTGAGAATTGTTGAGCAGAATATGGGTAATGTTCATGCCATATTTCACAGCGGTGGTAAATTCGGCCAAGTATTGGCCCAAA
>CALHGI010000194.1 GCA_938029995.1 uncultured cyanobacterium
CCCCCACCACTGACGAAGTCGCCCAGTACTCTGCGCACCATTTCCAGCGCCTCAATGTAAAACCTGGCATCACAGGCGAATGGCAAGTCTACGGACGTTCTAACGTAGAAAATTTCGATGAAATTGTACGGATGGATCTGAACTATCAACGAAAATGGACAGTATGGTATGACCTGACTCTGATTTTCAAAACCATCTCCGTCGTTTTAGGAAAACAGGGAGCCTACTAGGAGGCTCGTTTCACAAGGTTAAAACTTAAGCGATAGCTGGTTGAAACTTAACTAGGTTCACCTATAACAACCGATAGGCTTTTTCATACTATTCGTTTGATCACCGACTTACACAATTATCATCTATCTTATTTACCATGACCAGCCTACCTAGACCGTTGCCGTCCACAGCCACTAAGTCCTCCAGTGACTTTGGACAACAACAATTTTCTGCAGGTAAAAACATTTGCTTAATTGTTGGGTTAACCTGCTTACTTGGCTTCCTCGTTGACACGGTGGTTTTAAGTACACCACCTAATCCATTTGAATTACAATGGCGTGTCAACGTACTGCAGCAGATGGGCGATCGTAGTATTATTTTGCTGTTTTCAGTTGCCCTACTAATGTATGCCTTCTTTGATCAGCGTCGCCTAAAACGCCCCCTTGGCTTTATTTGCCTGGTATTAGGGGTGGCCTTTATGCTCTCATGTATGTTAGTTATCCGCGATAGCCTAATTTTACAGAAAGAGACCTTACAAAATATCACCAACCAAGAGCAACAGGCACTATCTCAACTTGAAGAGGCCCGAGGTAGTGATTTAAATTTACCCGAATCAGTCACCCCCGAACAATTGCGACAGGCATCGCAACGGTTATCTAACCAAGCGTCCACGCTTAAGGCCAATGCCCGCCAGGGAATTACCAAAGCGGGTGTAGCCAGCATGGGAAACCTCATCGCAGTTGGGCTAGGGATGGTTGGGCTAGGACGACTGGGCATCAAACGCTCCTAGTCAGGACACCTGATTAGAAACCAAACCCAAACGACTAAAATAGGAGCTTATTTTGGCATCGCCAGTGACCGTTTTCGCCCATAGTTAATAGCCATTCTGCTCGCCATTCTTACTTTATGGCAAGCGTGCTGGATGCATCTAGCACGCTTGCCGTACACCCCCTAAGCTCCAAAAATTGCCGCCTCCCAAATCCTCCGTAGCATAGGGTTTGGGAGGCTTTTAGTTGGATGTCCTCCCCCAGTTTTACTGCCTGGACTTATGGGAATGGGGATAGCGACAATGCGTAAGCGTAGTCGTGGGGAGTCTAAGAAGAATGCCTAGCAGAGAAAAATAGGCCACAGAGGCTTGAGCACCGATCAAGATAAAATCGAAGGTCTTACGCCAGTCTGGGTAAGGCCCTCGATCCCTCCAATGACTCCATACTACATACATGGAAGATTTTTACTCAGGACGCTCTATTAAATTGGTAGTAGTCCCTAACAAAGTTATTTCCGGAGTAGAGTTACGATTTCAGTAGATTGAGGAAATAGCCTGAAAATCCTAGAGAGTCCTACCAGCAGTCAAGAGAAGGGTAAGACGTTGTTCAAATTTTCTTTGAGTGTTATTTGGATAAGCCTCAGAATAAATGAGTCTCTATGAATTGGATAAAGCAGATTAGTCAACAATACGTTGAGTGGCTAAGAGCCCAACCAAAAACAAATCATGGCCGGATCGTTTTGCTAGGTCTGGCCATCGGGTTACTCTATTTTCCCCTGTGGATCTATGATTTGGTCATTCGCTCCATCAGCGGCTCCACAGGGCTAGCCCTTATTTCCTGTGCCGCACTCATGGGACTAGCTCCCCTATGGCAAAAACGTCAGTTACTGAATCAGCTAAACGCGTCTGAAGAAGATCGGATTATTGGCCACTTGATCATCCTGGGAAGTGTGGCCATGTTCCCATTTTTTAGAACAGATCTGTGGGCCCAAGCCCTAATTTGGCTATTTATTATGGGGGGCATAACCCTAAGCAGTTGGGGGTTGGCATTTTTTGTCAAATATCCCCTAACCACATTGCTCATTCCCATGACGGTTTACACTCGCCCTGGCATTATTGCCCAGGGAGCTTGGCGATTCCTTATGCCGCCAAACTTCCTAGAAAACATTATGGCAGCTGCCAGTGCACAGGTCCTGCAATGGATCGGTCAACCGGCCATTGCCCAAGGACGATTTATTACCATGCCCGCTGGAGGAGCAGTTGAAGTCGCCTGGCGCTGTAATGGATTTAATATGGCGGTGGCCATGGCGGTCACTGGCTTACTGTTAGGCATCTTTTTTAAGCGCACCCGTTTACAAATTGTGAGGCTCATGGTGGTAGGTGCTGTTGTTGGCCTGGTGTTTAACGTGCCTAGGGTAATGCTAATGACCATGGCCCATGCCTATTGGGGTGACTGGTGGTTTGACTTTTGGCACGGCTCCTGGGGAGCACAGATTTTTGTAGGTGTCTTGTTTACGGTCTACTACTACACGGCCATGGCCATGCTGAACAGGCAAAAACGCAGTCTCAAGAAAGTTTAGGCGTAGCTGATCAAAATAGGGGTCAGAACATGGCTAAGCCAATATATAGCTTGGCCCCCATAGACTATGGCCATGGACGACTGTGCTACAGGTAGAGTCTCTCAAGTATAAAGATACGATAAACCAAACCATGGAAGTATTGACCAAATAGAGTTGTTTAAAGCTTCATGGGAACAAAGCAACCATTATCAATGTCCCCAAACTGCTTCAAACGTTAAAGGCTTATAGATTAGACGTCTATCATCTTTTAATTTTAGGGATGGGAAATCCTCAGCAGCTAAAGTTAAACTAGGTTCACCTATAGGTTCAGTATTTTTTGTAGCACCGAGTTGAGACACACCGCTTAGCGTTGCGAATATCGATCCAATCGATTGTTCCACAACACTAATGCTCTTCATCATTTTCTTAATTTGTGCTGATTCTACAAGACGGTCGTTGGATCGTTTATTAAACATGTTTATGGGCACATCATGTATAGCCCAAGCTAAACAGGCTTTTTCTGGCCGTTGCTGATTTAGAGGATGAATCGATCTGTAAACCTGGCTAATAGCCGGATTGAGACTAGTAAAATCATCCCGAGGATCAGCAACGCCTTTTTCTGTACTATTCATATCATCAAGATAGACCATGGCTTCATCTTCCTTGATATCAGTTGTAACGCCAGAGGCTGATGAAGCGAGTTCTTCTGACGCTCTTCTATATTGTTATCAAATATATGGACTGACTATCCGGTCAGAAATTCCCCTGCCTCAGCTTTTACCAGGTATTGAGCAAGCTCCTGCTGATGTCGTTGTGCGCTATGGTCCATTGCCAGACTGCTTAGAACATCCGATGGATGAAGGAGTTGAATGGCAAGCGACCCGGGATGAGTTTCTGTTTGCGGTGCCAGATGTTGCCCGTTATTGGATCTATCAAGGTAAGGAGATCTGGATTGAGCGTGCGCCTTTGGCTAATGATGATGATGTGCGGACATTTTTATTAGGCTCCACCATGGGTATATTGCTGCATCAGCGGCAAATTTGGGCGTTGCATGCCAGTGCCGTAAAAACAGATCAAGGAGCTGTTTTATTTACAGGGCCATCTGGGGCTGGAAAATCAACCACCCTGAGCGGAATGTTAAACCGTGGGTATGCCATGGTCGCCGACGATGTCAGTGGTATTGTTATTGACAAATTGGGGTGTCCCCAAGTGCTTTCGGCCTTTCCCCACAGACGATTATGGGCAAATACGGCAGAGCAGCTCGATCTTTCCATAGAGGGTATTCCTCGGGTACGAAAATCCCTGGATAAGTTTTTGTTTCCAGTTGACAACTTTTCACCAGGTGTTCTCCCCCTCCATAGGGTATATGCCCTGGTTCCTCACGGGAAACCTGGAATTGAGGTTATTCCCATTGATGGTATCAATAAGTTTACTTGCTTATTAAGTAATACCTATCGTCGTCACTTTGTTCAATCGGTGGGTTGGGGAGCAGGACATTTTCAGCTCATTACGGAGGCATTACAACGCATCGAAGTTGTTGCGATCCGACGACCTACAGACGATTTTTTACTGGATGAGCTACTGGATTGCATTGAAACAGATATGGCCCAGGGGAGTGGCTGACGTAATGCCAACGAAAGGAATGGCCAGTGCCATAGATGCGTCATATTAACTGTCTAGTTGATTAGTTAAACGAGCTAGGTGAAGTTGTTTTCAAGGAGATTAGCCCCATGTCCACGGCAATAACGATTACCCCCGAAATTACGTTTCAACGGTCCAAAACCATTCTAGCCAGCACCGTTGGCACTGAAATGGTGATGATGGATATTGATGTCGGTCGGTACTATGGTTTTAACGCCGTTGGTACACACATTTGGAATTTGTTGGAAACGCCTTGCTCAGTGCAGTCAATTTGTGAACAGCTACGCCAGGGGTTTGAAGTGGAGCCAGAAGCTTGCCAGCAGGAGGTGATTAGTTTTATTACTCAGCTGTTGGAATTTAAGCTGATCACCCAGATAGACAGTTCAGATTCATAGCAACTGAATTCATAGCGATTGAACGGATTTATGGCTGTTTTTTACACCTAACGTTTTCAGCGATCGCATAGCCCTGCACGATGTGCGTCCAGCCATACTTCAGGAGTTTACAGTTGATGTTTACCCCACATGGAAATCGCTCCATCCTGATGGGATAAAGGCTTTCCTATATTACCAGGAGGTGATGCACTAACTCTCGACATAACAGTATTCGAGCTAATCAATGCCTTTGGCTACTTTAGCCCTATTTGTTCTTTAACTCCATAGGAGAGTTTAAACCATGAATCAGAACTCCAACAATGTTGCTACAAGTAGCAATGACAAGTCTCAATGGACAAGCCCCGAAGTGTGGGATCTTTCTGTTGGGAAAACTCAAGGTGGCCCATTTCCTGCTTCGGTTGAGGGTACGCCAGTAAGTGGAACCGTTGAGATCGACGGTAATGAATTCCCCTTTTCGTCCACTGGTGGCCCTGATCCTTTAGGCGATATCAATATTGGAGGAGCTAGTTAGGGAATGTTCCCTTTTAGACGGTGACAGGGGTTAACGCCATTGCTGTCTGAAGGAAACAATACCTCCTTAGGCAGTGGTGACGTAGGAAATGAAATAACCGGTTAAACCTATGAATAACATAGACTTGACAGATTAATTCATTCCGAGGATCAGCACCGTCCAGCCTTAAAGGCCAACCTTGAATAAAATCAAGGTTGGCCAGCCTTCACCTAACTCCCATCAAAGTTCTGATGAGATTACCCTGCAAATGCATAGGGAACAGATAGAGATTTTTATATGAGCAATCCATGCTGGCTAAATTTCGAATCGCCTACCGTAATCGCTATGTATTACTCGAAGCCCTCCTTTGGCTAGCTCTAGCACGATTAGCGATGGTTCTTTTGCCCTTTCGTTGGGTGGCTCCATATCTGGGGCAGCGCATGGCCGAAACGCCGGTGGAACAGCTGCCGACTAAGCAGCAACAACAGCTAAGGAACATTGCTTGGGCAATTCGAAAACTCAGTGCGCATACTCCCTGGGAAAGTAAATGTCTGGTACAGGCTATGGCGGCCAAACATATGCTGAAGAGTCGCCAAATCAACAGCACGCTATATCTCGGTGTAATGCGCAATGGCTGTGGAGATAAGACTGACGCTGATCCCTTAAAGGCCCATGCATGGCTGAGAAGTGGCCATATGTTGTTAACCGGTGGCCAGGGGTATCAATATTTTACCGTTGTCGCTACGTTTGCCGATGGACAACAGGGCAGTGAGTAGGGAAACTGGCTCATTTTTTGCCGTTGCTGATTTGGAGGATGAACCGATCTGGAAATGACGCGATACATCCGAATTTCGCAGATCAAATCATACCGAGGATCAGCAGCGCCCATTTTTTTGGCAGATCAGTCTTTAGTGGCTTCACCATTTGATGGTGCAATAGGACAGCCTACTGACCTAAAATTTTTTCTTTCATTTTAAGCAAAGCCCTGAACATGAGTGCAATCTGCGGCATAATCCATCGCAACCTACAACCTGTCCAGGCTGAGATGATGACTCGGCTGATGGTATCGCTACAGTCCTATGGTCTGGATGGGCAGGGACAATGGCGCGAGGGAAATGCAGCCTTGGGTCATCAGATGTTGTATGGGACGCCAGAGTCATTGCAAGCCAGGATACCCTGGCAGGATTCTGGCAGTGGGTGGGTCATTACGGCTGATGCCCGTCTTGATAATCGCCTAGAGCTCTACGGGGCATTGGATATTCCTGCGTTGGTTGGTCGGGATTTAAGTGCTCCTCAATTGATTCTAAAGGCTTACCAAAAATGGGGGGAGAACTGTCCCCAATATTTATTAGGTGATTTTGCGTTTGCTATTTGGGATGCACAGCGACAACAACTATTTTGTGCCCGTGACATTATGGGAGTGCGGCCTTTCTTCTATCATATTTCTCCCCAACGTTTTATTTTTGCCAGTGATATTAAGGGTGTTTTGGCGATACCGGATATCGAGAAACGTTTTTATGAACCCCTGTTAGCGGCTATGTTGCAGGGCCATGACCTCACCTATGGGGAAAAGAGTGTCTCCTTTTATGACGGAATTTTGAAACTACCCCCGGCCCATAGTTTAGTGCTCACGCCGACACGACTTGAAACTCACTGCTATTGGTCTCCCGAAACGGCACCTGAAATCCGTCTCAAGTCTGAAGCAGACTATGTTGAGGCATTACAGGCTTTATTGGAGGAGTCTGTCAACTGCCGTTTACGGTCTGCATTTCCCGTGGGGGCCCACTTGAGTGGCGGGTTAGACTCTTCTGCCATATCAATACTGGCAGCGCGTCGGCTCAAAGCAGAAAATCAACAGAGGCTCACTACATTTTCTTGGGCACCTGCACCTGATGCATCCATTGACTCCGATGATGAATATCGACTGATCCAGGAAGTTTGTGGACGGGAATCCATTAATTGTCACTACATCAATCAAACTGTTGAAGATGTTCTTAATATCTACACCCAAGATTTTACTGTGCAGCCCACAACTATGTTGTTTCTGGAGCGCCATGTGCAGGCAGCGGCCAATCAGCAGAATATACGTTTATTACTGTCGGGTTGGGGAGGGGATGAAGGCATAACGTTTAATGGTCGAGGATATTTTGCGGAGTTGTTTCTGCAAGGGCGGTGGCAGACCCTTTGGCAGGAGGGGAAACTCCGTAGGGAGCTCCATGGAGGGACCGTTCGCCAGTGGTTAAAGACAAAAGTCTTTGAGGTGTTGCTCCCGGACGTTCTGTTTGATGCGTTGCGAGTATGGCGCAAGGACCCCCACTATGGTGCCACTGATAAGTCTTTGTATATTCAGCCTGAGTTTGCCCATCGTTCCCAAGTTGCGATGCAGCCTTTATTACGGCGGACATTGCGAGAGCGCCCTGGGGTTCGCCAACAGCAGTGGGATTTGTTGACCCACGGCCATCTTACTAAACGTATTGAAGACTGGGCGATTAGTGGGGGACAGCGGGGGCTTGTGTACAGTTACCCTCTTTTAGATCGGCGTATTTTAGAGTTTGCGTTGGGCATCCCTAGGGATTTATTTTTTAAGCATGGTTGGAAACGTTATTTATTTCGTACGGCCATGGAGAATATATTGCCTGACGCTGTTCGCTGGAATAAAACAAAAGATGAGCCAGCCCTGTGGGCCCGTCAAAGAGAATTAAGTCATGCGATGCGATCGCAAAATAAACAAAACCTACAGGCCTACATCACCGCTGGATTAAAGATGCCTCAACTGGAAAAATACGTTGACGTAAAGCGTTTGGCCATGGCCCAGGCCGATCCTCAGCTGCGACAAACTGGATTTGGCCCAGCCCAGCGTCTGGCTTTGCTAATGGGCATTCAGGCCCTGGCTAAGCCAGCCGTAGAAGAGTCGTTTTCGTCAGAGCAACAGGCCAAGGGACAACCAGAGCAAACGCTAGGGAGCAGCTAGGGAGCAGCCATGGTGAAATTAAGGCGAGCCATTCAATTTGTTTTAGAGGCTGCACCAAAATGGGCCATCGCCCAATGCTGCTTGATGATGATTCAGGGCCTACTGCCCCTGGGACTGCTATATCTCACAAAGTTAGTGATTGATACCCTGACCGATGGGGGTGGGGTAAACGACCCGGCAGCCACCATGGGACAAGTGGGACCCTTGTTGATGATAGCTGCCGGGGTGATGTTGGTCACCTTTGTGTGTAATGCGATCGCAGATCTGATCAACACAGCCCTTTCCGACCGGGTCACGGATCATATGCTCGGTATCCTGTATGCCAAATCCATTGACGTTGACCTGGAGTATTACGAAAACCCCAAGTACCACGACACCCTACAACGGGCCCAAAAAGAAGCCCCCTATCGCCCCAGGCTAATCCTGGCCCACTTAACCCAAATCGGTCAAAATGCCGTGTCTTTGGTGGCCATGATGGGG
>CALHGI010000195.1 GCA_938029995.1 uncultured cyanobacterium
GGCCCCATGAACAGCAATGAGTTAGCAAAGTACATTGAAGCAACTGACGGTATTAGTAAACCCTGGCTGCTGATTCAACTGCGCCTCAAAAAACTTCAGGAACGACGTCACCAGCTATCGGCCGATGACTACGCGAAACAGGTAGCCGATATCCATACCGATGTCATGAAGCTAGGTGAGTGGTGGGTGGGCCAAGAAAGCGATGTTTTTTAACCGGTTACAGAACACACGATCTACCAATGCTGGACAAAAACGCCAAAAAGACTGTCAAAAAAAATTCTGCCCCATTGGTTGCAGATAACAAAACAGCAGCACCAGCTAACATCGACCTGACATCGTCCAAGTACTATATCAGTCGAGAATTAAGCTGGTTGTCATTTAATGAGCGGGTACTGCACGAAGCGATTGACCCACGTACCCCGCTATTAGAACGGCTAAAATTTCTAGCAATTTTCAGCAATAACCTAGACGAGTTCTTCATGGTGCGCGTCGCCGGCATCAAACGGCAAATTGAAGCCCAAGTGAGCCGACGCACCCCTGATGGCCGCACGCCCACCGAACACCTGCAGGCCATTGGCCATAAATTGAGACCAACATTTGCTAAACACCAAGATTGTTTTGCAACCATTAATACCCAACTGCGGGAGCAGGGCATTAATCTGCTTGACTATGACGAGCTCAACAGCAAGCAGATTACCTATCTACAATCCCATTTTGAAAACCAAATCTTTCCAGTACTCACCCCCTTAGCCGTTGATCCCGGCCACCCATTCCCCTACATTTCCAACCTCAGCCTCAATTTAGCGGTGGTGGTGCGCGAGGCAGACTCCGAGGAAACCCACTTTGCCCGGATTAAAGTCCCCAAGGTTTTACCTCGCTTCATTCAGTTGCCTAAGTCACTCCATCCCCCAGATAGCGTCTGGGCCGCCGTGCCCCTAGAACAAGTCATTGGCAAAAACCTCACGTTTCTTTTCCCAGGCATGGTGGTCGAAGAGTATTACACCTTTCGCATCACCCGCAATGCCGATCTATTTCTAGAAGAAGATGACGCCGATGATTTGATGTTGGCCTTAGAACAAGAGCTTCGCAAGCGGCGGTTAGGAGGCTCCCTGGTGCGGGTAGAACTACAGGCAGATACATCTCCTGCGGTGCGCTCCACCCTCCTCACGGAGATGAACCTGACTGAAGATGACATTTATGAAGTCACCGGGCTGATTGGCCTAGGTGACTTAATGAAGTTGATTGGTCTGCCCCTGCCGGAGCATAAAGATCCTGAATGGGCGGCCGTCATCCCCCCACCCTGGCATCGCATCCACCGCGATGATGCTGATGGGGAAGGAGACGACGTATTTTCCATTATCCGTCGTCGTGATCGCCTCGTACATCATCCCTACGTCTCATTTGCAGCAACGGTTCAACAATTTATTACCCAGGCTGCTGCGGATCCCGATGTGCTCACCATTAAGATGACCCTCTACCGCACCTCAGGAGATTCCCCCATCATCAGTGCACTGGTATCAGCGGCTGAAAATGGGAAACAGGTTGTTGCCCTGGTGGAACTGAAGGCTCGCTTTGATGAAGAAAATAATATCAACTGGGCCCGCACCCTGGAAAAGGCAGGGGTCCACGTGGTCTACGGTCTGCTCGGGTTAAAGACCCATACCAAAGTAGCCCTGGTGGTCCGCAAGGAACACGATGGGATTCGTCGCTATGTGCACATTGGAACCGGCAACTATAATCCTAAAACGGCTCGCATATATACCGATTTGGGCTTATTAAGCTGTAGCGAGGAGCTGGGCTCGGACTTAACCGATCTGTTTAACTTCCTAACGGGGTACTCACGACAAAAAGCCTATCGACAGTTACTCATTGCCCCCATTACCCTACGGGAACGGATGCTGGCATTAATCAGCCAGGAAACCGCCCATGGCACGAATGGTCGAATTATTGCCAAGATGAACGCGTTAGTCGATCCCGGAATAATACAAGCGCTATATCAGGCCTCCCAGGCCGGTGTCAGCATTGATCTAATCGTGCGCGGTGTTTGTTGTCTCGCCCCTGGGGTCAACGGTGTCAGCGAAAATATTCGAGTTACCAGTATTATTGGCCGTTTCTTAGAACACTCTCGCATTTTCTATTTCCACAACCGAGGGAACGAAAAGTTCTACATTGGCAGTGCTGATTGGATGCCCCGTAATTTAGATCGCAGGGTTGAAGCCATTACGCCCATCCTAGCCCCCCACCTACAACGGGACCTGACCAATCTTTTAAATATTTGTCTAAACGATAACCGTCAGGCGTGGGCCATGCAGTCAGATGGCACCTACCATCAACGTCAGCCTCAAGCCAATGAGCTGGAAAAAAGTACCCACGTACAACTGATGCGTCAAATTAAAGGGACGACTGCCTACTGAACTAGGGTGGGCCAGCACGAAGACAAACCATGGCTTGGGTCCCATAGTTCAAGCACTTGGGATCGCTAGAACCCTTTATTTACAAAGGCTATGGCCACAGAAAACGGCTGAATGTATTCAGTCGTTTGTCATAGGTCAAAAACTCTTGTTCATTGGGCTGAATCCCACAGGCCCAATAGGTTCATGGTTAAGGCTGCTAAAAATGCGGTATTTTTGGAGTAGAAAGGCATGGTTGTATCAGCCAAATTGCTGATAAGCATTCAGCCAAAAGAGAAGATTCAGGGATTGGCAGGCTGTTAAAAATGAGGCGAAATCTATCACATGGCAAAGACATTGATAGGGACTCTGCAAGTGGTGATAGGGAACCCTGGAAAAGCTTGGGTAATCTTAGAACTATCCCCTTAAGTCAATTACGCCATACAGGAAAGTACGCATTACGTACGTATCCGGACAGAGCATCAATTGAAACATCAAATTTTTAAACTCTGTTTATATAAACCAACACCCCAAAAGATATAAATTTTCGACCAGCTTCTAGGGAAATACTTGCACTTTTAAGTCAACTGATTGAAATTAGTCAATATAGACGGGCAAGCAAATTGTAAAAGTCTGTATTCTTCAGTTGCGGTTAACATCAGCTCTCAAGAATTTCCAGAGAACTACGGTTTGAGTTTCCAAAATCATTTGCCCTTAGGTTCTATTTAGGTGTGTCTACTCAGCAGTTAATTACTTCTCATCTTTATTTATAACAAGAGAGTGCGAAGCAATTATTCCATGCATAGTTGATTGTTTTTAGGGAAGAATCAGTTTTGATAGTTTTTATTAAAACGATTCCATCTACTCCTTAAATTAATCGCGACTCTATTTGATTTTTACCCCTTCAAATACCGTTCTTTGACCGGAACTACTCCCATGGTTTTAGCAGGCACTATTACACAAAAAACATTACACCCGCTTACTTTGCTGGCACAGCTTGTAGGCCGTCAAGTCAGTGGTGAACTCTTAGTAGTTTCCAATGATGTTCGGTGGTCTCTGTGGTTGCAACGAGGCAAGCTCCTATTTGCAACGAGTTCTCAAAATGGATTCGATGCGTTGCGATTTGAAGGGCGTCAACTATTTCCTGAAGCAATATCCGATTTAGTCTTAGCCCAGTTGCAGCTTTACCATCGGCAATACACCCACCAGGGTGATGACATGAGTGCCGACTATCGCGCCGTTCGTTGGCTTGTGGATCAAGGACACATCAACTTTGACCAAGCGGGCCAGTTGATCCGTGCCTTGGCTGTGACCACCGTTACATCCTTACTGAGGGTGAATCGCGGTAGCTACGAGGTCAATAGCTTTAGCAATATTATTGACTATCCTACTTTTTGCAGCCTAGACATTCGGGCTTTAGTGGAGCAGTGCCATCAGGAGACCGAAGCACTTTCCTCAAAGCGCAATACCCCCAGCAGCGAAGGTTCCCTTCCCAAGCCTAAGTCGATTGAGGAATTGACGGCGCCAGGTAGCGATATGAAAGCATTGCTCAAACAGGCGTCTGCTAATACGTTTGAGCCATCCTTAAATGTTCTCAACCCTGACCAAAGATTCCCTTCATCATCCACGATAAGTGACCGCTCCGCCCCTTCTTATCAGCTTGTATGCATTGATTCTGACAAGCAAGCCCTAGGCGAGCTACGGGATTTTCTAGAGGATACGGTCTTCTCGATTACGTCGGTGGACGATGTTGCAACGGCGGTTGCAGACTTAGCTAAGTGCCAGCCTGATTTGATCATGCTGACCACGGCAATGGATGGTTTGGACGGATTTGATTTTTGCTCCCATCTGCGGCGTCACCCTCAATATAAGGATGTCCCCATTGTTCTATTGGCAACGAAGGCTAGCCTGATTGGGCGGATTCGGGCCAAGCTATGCGGTGCTTCTTTTTATATCGGCAAGCCCATCAACCGGACTAAGCTAATGGTGAAGTTATTTACTTTGCTGGTTTAGACCCCTAAATCTGGTTTGAGGATTCTCATCTTCAAATGCCAAAATCCAACTACTAAAAAGGCTGGCCCTAGGGTCAGCCTTTTTAGTAATGAATAGATTGGCGCACATAGGCCGGTCCGAGCCGAATGCCTTGAGTTATGGG
>CALHGI010000196.1 GCA_938029995.1 uncultured cyanobacterium
CGCCTACACTAGACTTGGGCACCACCCTAGACTGGATTGTGGAATGGTATCGCGCCTACATTGGTGAAAAGAATATGCACCAGATGACCGTGGAGCAAATTCAACGATACGAAGCCCTCAAATCTTCGTAAGGCCAGGGACTTCTCCACAGACTCCATCCAGGTGGACATGGCCCACGGGCCTGGGAAAGCCTGGAAAACGCTGACCTGGGAAACTAGGATTTGGGAAACTAAGATTTGGGAATATGGCCTAGGGCCATCTGTACGTCAGGTTAGCGGCTGAAACCAAAAGCATCCAGAAGCATCAACCATATTGGCTAACCTGACCACTGCAGATTTCACCCCTTACAACATCTCGATGTAGTCCTACCATTTGGTTTGTTTTTTAGTTTGTTTCTAAACCCTATTCATCAATAGTCAACACCTATGATTTTTAACGAAACCTCCATTCAGGGGGTCTATATTATTGACCTTGAGCTACTTAAAGACGATCGGGGATTTTTTGCCCGAGCCTTCTGTGCTCAAGAATTTGAAGAGCGGGGCCTCAAGTCGGCCATTGCCCAGTGCAACATGTCCTTTAACCATAAAAAAGGCACCCTTAGGGGGATGCACTTCCAAATTCCCCCCGCCACTGAAACCAAGTTAATTCGCTGCACCCAGGGGGCCGTCTACGACGTCATCGTCGACCTGCGAAAAGACTCCCCCACCTACCTATCCCACGTGGGGGTAGAGCTGAGTGCCGACAATCGACGCGCCCTGTATGTGCCGGAAATGTTTGCCCATGGGTATCAAACCCTGACGGACAATGCGGAAGTGATCTATCAGGTCACCGAGTTTTATACCCCCGGGTACGAGCGAGGACTGCGCCATAGCGACCCTAAACTAGCCATTGATTGGCCCTTGCCCGTGACCACCATTTCCAACAAGGATGCCGACTGGCCCCTATTGGATGACCAGCCCACCGATCAGCCCACCGACCAACCCGTTTCCCTAGGAGCGTCCTCATGATTATTATTGACACAGCCCTCAAAGCTCGGGCCGAAGCGGGCAATCCTGTGCGCATCGGTATGATTGGTGCAGGCTTCATGGGCCGGGGCATTGCCAATCAGATTATCCATTCCGTACCGGGGATGGAACTAGTGGCCGTATTTAGTCGCCGGTTGGACGGGGCCAAGCGCGCCTACCAGGAAGCAGGGGTGGAGCGTATTCAGACCGTTAGCACCGTCGCCGAATTGGAAGACGCCATCACCAACGGCACCCCCGCAGTCACCGAAGATGCATCGCTGCTATGCAAAGCGGAAAACATTGATGCCCTGGTGGAGGTTACTGGCACCATTGAATTTGGTACCCAGATTGTCCTTGAGGCGATCAATAACAAAAAGCACGTTGTGCTGATGAATGCTGAACTAGATGGCACCGTTGGCCCCATACTCAAGGTCTATGCCGACCGGGCCGGTGTGGTGCTTTCCAACTGTGATGGCGACCAGCCCGGCGTAGAGATGAACCTCTACCGCTATGTGAAGAGCATCGGGTTTACCCCCCTGCTGTGCGGCAACATCAAAGGTCTGCAAGACCGCTATCGCAACCCCACCACCCAGGAGAGTTTTGCGGCTAAGTGGAAGCAGGCGGCCTACATGGTAACCAGCTTTGCCGATGGCACTAAAATCTCTTTTGAGCAGGCCATTGTGGCCAATGCAACGGGGATGAAAGTCTCCCAGCGGGGCATGTTTGGTTACGATTTTCGGGGCCACGTGGATGACATGACCCACCTGTACGACGTGGATCAGCTCAAGTCCCTAGGGGGAATTGTGGACTATGTGGTAGGGGCCCAGCCTGCGGCCGGTGTGTTTATTTATGCCACCAACGATGACCCCAAACATCAGCACTATCTGAACTACTACAAGCGCGGCGAGGGTCCCCTCTATAGCTTCTATACGCCCTATCACATCTGTCATTTTGAGGTGCCCTTGTCCCTAGCTCGGGCCGTTCTCTTCCACGATGCGGTGATGGCTCCCCTGGGCAAACCCATGGTTGACGTGGTGGCTTCGGCGAAAATCGACCTCAAGGCGGGTGAAACATTAGATGGCATTGGTTACTACATGACCTACGGCCAGTGTGAAAATGCTGATGTGGCCATCGCCCAAAACCTATTGCCCATGGGCCTGGCGGAAGGATGCAAACTCAAGCATGATGTGGCAAAAGACCAGGTGCTGACCTATGACGATGTGATCTTCCCCGAAGGCCGCGCATGCGACAAGCTTCGGGCTGAGCAAGATAGCCACTTCTTTGCAACGGCCACGGTATAGCGTTTGGTACTCCGGACCCTAATGGGTCCGGACGCTTGCTAACTTGCGATCGCACCATACTGGCCTTCATCACCGAGAACCCGGCGCTTAGCCAGAATACTTTTCACATGTTTTTTCACCGTATTTTCGGTGATGTACAACCTACTCGCAATGGTCTCATAGGACTGATTTTGCAGACGTAGTTCCCACACCTTCACCTCCCTTGGCGTTAGGCCATAGCGCTTGCCATCGGCCATGGCCCGACGACGATAGGCCTGCTGACGATCTTCTAAAATCAGCATCAAACAAGGCTCCTGGCAAACCTTAAGGTTCAAGGGCTGAATACGCACCCGAATCGGCTGCTGTTGGGCATCATTAATGTCCATTTCTAAGCCCAAATGAGTCTCAATTCCACTGGCAATATTCTTAAAAATTGGATGGCATAGCGTCCACAAAACTTTGGGCACCTGGGATAGCTCATCGGCGGCATGCTCCGGGGCAACTAGGGCATGGCAAACGCGGGTGGCCATGGTATTGGCCTGGAGGATGCGACCACTAGCCGAGACAATTAATAAACCATCCACCAAGTTATCCAAGGCTGTTTGCAATAGGGAGTTAATGGCAACCCCATGGGCAATGGCCACTTTGCCAATGGGGTCGGAGGGGTTCGAATTAAAGGAACTATTCATGGAGGGCATCCCAAACTCAAGTAACCAGAACGCCAGGGCATTGGGCAGAGGGGGAAACCTCAGGACCGCTGTTGATTGAGCAACGGCTCCCCGTGTTCTAAGTATTTATCAGGACTTCCGTCATAAAATCTGCATTAGTTCTGGGGTTGCTCAACAAAACTACAACAATCCATCACCAGGGCATCAGTAATATCACCCAAACCGATGGACCCTAATAGATCTTGCCAATTTTCTGGGCCGGGCCCAGAAAATTGAGTCTCGGCCAAGGCTGATAGGGTATCCACCAAAAATTGCCTGTTGGGCTGGGGCAAGGCATCCCCCCCGCCAGGTTGATAGTTAATCCAACCGTCTACCGCAATGGGGGGACCAGCGGTGCAATGGACCGTTAAGTACCAGTGGTAGTCTGTGTTGGGTGTTAAGGTCAGCCCCAAATCCCCCAATGACACCCGCATAATGCCGGGAACCATGGCCATGGCATCCGTAGTATCCAACCGGGACCGGCTGACGGTATTGCCCGCCGCATCTTTTAGCGTAAACGCCACCCGACTGTTTTCCACCAGGCCATAGGGCTGATAAAACCATAGATCGGGGGCCGCTCTACGGGTAAAGCTAAAAACAATGTCCCCAGCAATGTCCCCAGCAATGTCCCCAGCAATCTCCTCCATGGGGTCTGCATTAGGCCCAGTCCAGGTGGCCGTATCAGGCATCAGAGCCGTCAATGGCGGCGCATCCGTCGGGAGGTCACACACCCCACCCCGACTGCCCCCACCCCGGCGCGTACCTCGACGGGGATAGCCCGTATTCGCCGGGCGTTCCGATAGGTGAACGCCCGATTCGAGCCCTATACGGGCTTGGGCAGGGGCTCCCATGGCCAGGCCCATGATCAACACGGTTAAAACGTAGATGCACTTCATCGGTAATCCCTGTTTGTAATACAGATAAGCCGTTGCTGAGTGAGGAGATGAACCGCTCTGAGAATGACACAATCCATCCGAAAGTTAGCAGATTAAATCATCCCGAAGATCAGCAACGCCCAGATAATACAGCTATGACCCATATCGCCGAACGGTAATGGCAGTCCCCGTGAGCGTAATCGCCGCAGGGACATAGGGCAGCCAAAGGGCTGGCCCAGCCAGTAACCCCCAGCCCACCAGCAATAACCCCGCCTCTGTGGTTAGCAGCACCAGCCAAAACCGCTCCCCCGTTAGGCCCCAACCCAACCCACCACCCACCAGCGCCCACAGCAGAATCCAGCCACTTTCTCCCCATTCATTCCAAGTCCTGATTAAGGGGCGACCATCCTCAACAGCACTGATTAACTGACTAATGATGTGGGCTTGAATGAACACCCCAGCGGTCATGTCTTCGAGGCGTTCACTTGTCGTGTAGGGGGTTTTCCAAAAGTCTCGCTCTTCTATATCGCCACCGCCAAAGGAGAGGTCCGTAGTACCGATTAAGACAATGCGATCGCGCAGTCCATCACCCTCAAACCCCTCCTGCAAAACCTCCGAGACCCGATGGGTTTGGGCAATATCTTCTAACCGGGGCAGGTGGCGATAATGCAACAGGTTTTGATACCCGCCCGCCGCATCCCTAGAGAGCTTATAACCACCGGCACGGGGTTTTAAGGGGGGAATTTTAACCTGGTTAAGCTGGAACCAGTTTTGGTCATTTTGCCAAAACACATCATCTAAGTCGTCATGGGGCGCCATCAGGTTTAAATACTGCCCCGCGACGATAGTGGCAAAGCTGTAATCAGTTCCACAGGGGGATGCCGTCGGTCGCTCTACCATCAACAACCCGCGCCGAGTGCGCCTGTCAGGATCTTCAAACAAATCGCTAAACCCTAGCCGATTGCCAAATTTCACCCCAGGGGCGGGGGCCACCCCCCTCATTTCAGCCGAGTCTGAAGGATGCTTACACAGGGAGATGAGATTCGGCGTATTTTCTAATCGCCTTTGCAGGGCAGGGACCTGGGCATCAATGGCATGTTCATGGTAAATATCCACCCCCAACACCCGAGGCTGAAATGTTTCCAGCTTTTCCAACAGAGCTAACAACGTCTCATCCGTCATGGAGAAAGCGGAGTTATTATCCAGCCCCTGTTGTTTGATATCTTCGTGGGTGTTTTTGATCACAACAATGCGGGGGTCGGGGGTTTCAAACCATGGCCACCAGCGTAAAAAACGGTCATAGGCCGCTAGCTCCAACGATTGGAAGCCTCCGATAAATCGAAGCCCCAAGGTGGCAGCGGTGATGGCGGCGCCTAAGCCCCAAGCGCCCCATGGCCGTCTCCCTTGGGGAAGCACCTCGGGCCGGGGGACGGGGGGCCGCCCCTGCAACCGTTGCCAGGAGGGGGGCTGCTGCGCCAGGTTTTGACACAAAATGGGCAGCCAGGTGGCGCAGGGAAAGTCGTCTTCTAGGCCCTGTAGTCGTTCCCGGGCCTCACGCACCGCCAGGTAAAGGGGCGTATTACGGGAGAAACTCTCCAGAAACCCCTTGAGAAATTCATGGGCCACCCGGTCTGGAACCGGCTCTCGCATGACCAGGACTTGGGGAATGTGTAGGTCAGCGAGATCCTGGGCTAACCCCAGACCATCGCAGGAATTGAACAGGGCAATGGCCAGCCCCCTCTGCACCGCCTTGCCTAGGGCGTACTTCAATTCAGGAATGGTCAATTTATCCTGGGCATTGATGCCCATATGCCCGACATGGGTACCAGTGGCCCCCATGTCGCCGCCGCTGTGGCCAGCAAAAAACAAAATATCCCAGCCCCGCTGATCCCACAGGGCGCGATTGAGCGTAGCCCGGTCGGGGCCAGTCAGCAGCTGTAACTCCACACCGGGGAGATTTTGTAACAACGCCCGATCTGTCTCCAGGTCTAATCCGGTGGCATCCCCTAAAATGGCTAGGATTCTGACCTTAGAGCTGAGGGTGGCGGGGGCCTCCACCTGTTCATAAATGGGGGCACTCAGGGCCAACTCAGCCTGGGGATAGCGCTGAAAAAAATCCCATTTATGCCACGGCAGTCGTCGTAAAATTGGATCTTCGGTTTGTAGCACCACCCGAACCACATCCCTAGGGCTCAGCTGCTCCAGCAGTTTGTTATAAATCGGTTGAAAGGTGGGATGGCTCAGCCAAGTATTGATGCGATCGCACAGCTCCTGGGCCCGGCCATAACAGTCACCCAGCCAAGATACATTGGTGGCCCTATCCAATTGAGCTTCCAGACGATTGGGCAGGCGTAACTGACCATAGGCCGTCCGCCACTGCTGATACAACTCCGGTAAATCCGGGGCTGACGGCAAGACGCCAGGCAGCTCCACCACCGGTCGCTCGTCCCCCAAACCAATCTGCAAAACCAGGGAAAACCCTTGCTGGAAATTGCCTGGCCCCAGCTTCAGCACCACCAACTTATCCGGGCTTAGTTTTTGTGCCATAGCGCCCCGCATTAAATGATGAAATTCTCCACAATGCGCTCATCTCCTAGCGCCACCTGGGCAAAGAAGAGTTCTCCTGGATGGCCCCGGAAATAAAGCTGCAAATAGTTATCCACACTGCGAGCCTGGGCGGTTAAACAGGCCGTATTTTCCCCATCCAAAATTGTCACAGTTAACCCCTCAGGCAAATATAACGGTCCCCCCAGGGGATAAATCCGCAGCCCTATATTCACCACCGATTCATCTTCCGGCTCAACTTCCAGCACTAGGGCAATCTGCACTGTCCCCAGCTTCAGCCCCAAGTCCAAGGACTTAGCCCTTTGAATAGATATCGGCGCCTGCAAGGGCTCCGACTGCACCCCCTGCCTAAAAGCCGGTGTTAACAAGGATTGCGCCAGCAGATCGTCCACCGATTGCCAGCCACTTTCAAAATATCCCCCCAACCAGCGGCTGAGGCGAGTCAGCTGGCCAGGCTCAGCCGCCGCCTGGCGCAGTTGATGCAAATACACCGGAAAGTCGTCCATCGACCGTAGCTGATCTAGCCTCAGCTGACGCTCCATCGGGGAGACCTCCGCCACAAATCCCAACAGTGAGGCTTCTCCGGCCACCTCATCCAAGGCCACGGACACATAGCCAATGCGCTCTGTCAGCACCTCTAAGGGCACCGAACAATCCTCTGCGGCGGCAGGCACCGGACGACATTCCAACCGACCCACCCCAGGCAACATCAGATCCGCCACATCCTCGATCAGCTGCATGGCCGGGTTCCAACTATCGCTAGTGGCTAAATCCGTCGAAATTCCCAGGGCATCCAAAAACTCGTGCATCACCCAAACCGCTAAGGTATTACGCCTCACCCGCTCCGCAATATCAGGGTGGCCATGGGCGAACTGCTGGGCAATCATCTTGCCCTGGTGGGTGATGGGCCAAATCAGCCTAGCTGCATCCGTAGCCGGTTGTGAGTAAGTCATGGTGAAGGTCTCCGATAAACTGTGACAGGGATAGTTAGGGAAATCTTGTCCACGTCCAGAACTAGATTTTTACCGTAGAAGAACCCCTAGGGTTCAACTGGAACATGGTTTAGATGACAATCAAGGGAAGGTAGCGGCGATCAAGACAGATCGATTAAGGCAGGGTCATTAAGGATTCAAATGGCCTTCGGCGCGACCAAACTCTCGTAAACGAGGCTTACATTGGCGACGGTAGAAACTTTCAAGAGTTTTATAGGAAACACCAAACTCATTTTCTAGGGCCTGCCAAGGGGTTTCCGGCGGCAGCCGCCTAAGAATCAGTTCATAACAGTTGATCGCTGGATAATTGACAATATGAACTTTGCGCAATTCCTGGGCATTTTGTTTTAACCAATCTTGCACCCTCTCCAAAATGGGTGGAATCTCTGGCTTAGCCTCCAAGGTTTCCACCACGTCTGTCGTACTACCATCCTCCCGATAGGCAGAGACATGGCGAGCCCGCTCGGCCTGAACAGCCCGTTCAAAATCCAACAGGCGAAATTTCAGATAGGTATTTAACCAGGTGGCAACACTGGCAATATCAGGGTCATAGGGCCTAGCTGTTTTGCCCTCACACAGGTTTTGACACAAATAAATCCAGGTTTGTTGTAGAGCATCCTGATAGTAGGAACTGTTATCACGCCAAAGGCGCGATTTTACTAACCGAATTAACTGGGTTAGGTATCGCTGCCGCTCCTTGCTACCAAGACAATAACGACATGCTTCAACCGCCAACCGAGGTATCTCATCTGGGGAGTTATTCATCAATAGCCCTGGGTTACTCCGTTTGAGTATTATCCGCATTAGCGTTTCCCATCTCTATATAAATTTATACGGCTAATAACCCATCAGCTCATCGGGGAAAAATTCTGCAACTATCCGGAAGGGTTCACAAAAATACATGATCCTGCAAAGTACTGGGACCACAAGCTCCATCGCCGAGCCCCAGGGTTAGGTCATACCGCCCCAGCCGTTATCTCCTGAAATTTAGCTGTCCTAAGTGAAGTAATCACCATACACAGCAAATTTGATACTGAACGTACCCGAAAGGGTACTGACGGTGATCATTCTCCACACCATACTGAGGTTAATCAACCATTAGCCCGGGTGGTTTTCATCGATTAAACCGAACTTTTCATCAATGAAGGGAATTGTCTGCCATGTCTCGACGTAATACCAATAGGGGTGGTAACCCTATTTTTGCTGATAACAGCGATCGCACCTTTAATACCCTATTGGCTGAGCTGCCAAGTGAGTCACCCCAGCATTCAAAGAAGTCTGGCAAGGAGGGACAGAATCAGCCCATCACCGCAAAGCAGATTTTAGTTAAAATTCTTCAAGAAACCACCCAAACCGGCGTAAACCTCTTGCAGAAATTGACCGGCCAAGGTCATCACTAAATCAACTCCCTCCCAGTTGAAACCAGGGGTTGCTCCGACGGTCAAATAATCGTCCTGAACATGGACAAGGGGTAATTCCATGGGCACA
>CALHGI010000197.1 GCA_938029995.1 uncultured cyanobacterium
CCTGGGTATGGAAGTGGGGGGTATTTATGCATCGCCTCGTCCAAAGCCTCAGGGCGCAGCGTCCACCATATAAAAAATTTTTGGCGTTGCTGATCCTCGGGATGATTTTACTAGTCTCAATCCGGCTATTAGCCAGGTTTACAGACCGATTCATCCTCCAAATCAGCAACGGCAAATTTTTAGACCTCAAAACGCTTAAGCGTGAAATTACAACCGTATAAACATATACCCCCGTCCATCATCCCGTTGTACCCTTAACCCATCAACCATCAACCCATGGAAAATCTCAAGGGAGCCAAGAGTCGCCGTTGCAGAAAAGTTCTGGAAAAACCAGATAGATTACTAGGCTATGGCAATTCAGAAATTAAGGCTAAAAAGTTCTGGAAAAACCGGATAGCTTACTAGGCTGTGCCAATTCAGAAGCTAGGGCAAACACGTGTGTTTGATAAAATTTTACCTGAAGTGCTAACCCACTTAGGTTTCACCACCCGTCCCGCCTTTCTACATTGGTCCAGCACAACCGTGCCACCCTCGGCATGGAACTGCCCCCTTAAGATCCATGGAGATTTCCGGCTGTGCTAAAGCTGAACTATACCGATTGCGGCCTATTTCTCGAAAAGGTCCCTGCCCCCTTCAATAAGGTCGCCACCCAGCGAATGATGCTAGCCGTTCAGGTTGGTGAGCCCCTACATTTAGAGCCCGGTCGGGCTGCCTTTTTGCTCCCCCAGAAAATCAATGGCATAACCCATCTAAAATCCATTGCAAACAGCCACACCAGGGACACCATTAACGTCACACCCGTCGATGACGACTTTATTGAAGTCAGCCTCAAGGGCACGTGGATAGCCAACAGCCCCCATGCTGAATCGGGCACCTTCATCACAGCCCTAGCCCCCGAATGCGAACGGCTGCTTTATCAGCTGTGGCAAGTGACCCAGTAACCAATAGAAAAAACACCCGTTGCCCCCTATTCCTAGGAGAAATCACCGTCGGGCAGCCAACCTCCAGCACCCCAAGAAATCTTCTTTACAGAGTCAAAATAAAGCCGAGGGCTAAAAGCATTTAGCCCTCGGCTTTATCCTAGTCGGGGGGGCTATCGAACAGATGGGACCGATTTCCTAGGCCTTGAGCAATGGGCGCCAAGCCCATAAAACTAAAACAGGCCGTTGCTGATTTACGGAATGAACCGATCGATCAGACACACTCTAGAACGGCATGGTTCAGTCGAAATCATACCGAGGATCAGCAACACCAAAACAGAATTTACAATACCCGATAGGCCCCTATTCCCGCATCAAACTCCAATCCACGCTCCGCTTTTTTTCCACTAAACGCCCGTTGAAATATCTCCTTAATTCTCTCATTCTGCAAAGCGCTATCATCCGTAAAATAATTGTGGTGCGCTTGAATATTAGCCGAATCGGTAAAGTCTAAATAGGTGGCGTTGCGGGCACTCAAATTCCGTGACCAATGGCCCAAGCGAGCCTTTTGTTCATCCCCAGCCAACGCCTTAGAAGCCAACAATGCCGCATCATCTTCATTGATGGTAATAAACAACCGATTACGAAAACGCACCCGATCCACCCACCCAGCATGGCCTTCATTATTCACGTCAGCAGACAACATAACAATATTGTCAAACAGTAGCGTCTCCCCCTGATAAATCGAAGATGTCAACAACCGCTTAAAGAGATAATTTCCCATGCTGTGCAGCGCCAGATTGAACTTCCGCTGGCAGGCCCGGTCCGCATATTTCAGAAAGTAACCGGCCAGCTTCTCAAAGCATCGATCCAAGGCCCCAATGGACAAGGCCGCATCCCGCTTATCATCCTGATAACTAGAGAGTCCCTCAAGCGCACCGCCACCATTAGAGGGCCAGGTAAACAGAATCACCTCAAGGTTATATAGCTGTTCTATGCGATAAGCACTCTCCAGGGCATTCTTAAAGTCCGTATTAAACCCATGAACAAAAAACAACGCATCGGTATGATTCTGACACATCCGCTTCTGCGCCTTGAGAAATGCAGCTTCGCTGGCCCACATCTGCTCACCATTGTAGGTGACACGATCATCCAAAATATCAACCTGCCAACTACCACCCACCTTTTCAACCTCAGCCAACCTCAACTCATTGGGTCCCATACGGTTAAACGTCGCGCCAAAGCGTTCCTCTGGCAATGCGGATGGTTGCAAAATTCGATTGGTCACTAGATACATGAGATGATCTCCTCAAGAGTCATGCTGGCTCTATGGGGATCTCCACAAACATCGTCCCATTCTCCGGACAGGCCATCAGAGCGTAATAGTCCATACCCTTCAAGGCCAAACCTGGCGTTTTACATAGTCAAGGACGGTGTGACAAACCACTTGACCATGGCCCCTCGGCCCAACCTAAACCCGCTGCAAATACTGATAGTCCTCATTTTTTAAGCAGTCCAGCAGCTCAATGAGTTTCTTCAGACGATAAATCAGCTCAGCCTGGGGACTATTGGCATCCAATTGCAAAAGTATTTCCTTGGTATGGATCACCACAGCCTCGGTAAAAAACTCTATAAACGTCTTCCGAGTTAAGGGAGCTAACCTGACTAGGGGCAAGGTCAAAGGCTCACCATTAATGGATAAATCCGTAGCTGTTTCTTCACCAATACGGGCAAAGTCACTGCGCGCAAGCCAGAGCAAAAACGTGTCGGCGACTTCTACACGGTGTAACGGCTGCTTATCGCCACTAAAAAATTCAATATCTAACATGTTCTATAACGCTACCTGATATGCATGAATATGGCGCAACTAGGCTAGCGACGCATGGTGGCAACCAGACACCTTCCCTGACAAGTACCCTAAAAGCAGGATATCTATCTTTGAATGTATTGCGTATTGTCCGTTACCTCTTACAGCATTCAACCCACGCGTCAGGATAGAGCCGCGCAGAATTAAATGATAAAACTGCCCTATTTTGCTTCCAAAGTTTAATTTAAATAGCAGCCACCGTTCAGGTAAAGCGCTTTAAACGAACCTGAGGCAACATCAGCCACCTCCAGCGTCCACCGGGCAGTATTGCCCAACCATTGAGCCAGCGGGTTGCCTGACTGAAGGTTAGACACATAATCTCCAGTCATTTAGGGAATCAACCGATCGGCTAGACATGCTACACGACACTATCTTTCAGATGACATCATCCCAAGGCGCAGCAACAGCCAAAAAATACCCCT
>CALHGI010000198.1 GCA_938029995.1 uncultured cyanobacterium
CACCATTGGGGTGCGGGTGCCCAATCATCCAGCAGCTCGAAAAATCCTGGCCATGACCGGGCCCCTGGCCACCACCAGCGCCAACCTATCGGGCCAGCCCAACCTTATGGATGTGGAACAGGTGTTGGGCCAGTTTCCCCAGGTTTATGGATTAGAAGCCAAAGCTTTACAAGAACTTGTCGGATCCTCAGGCGCGTTAGAAGCCAGCTTCCCCGTGCCATCAGGGTTACCCTCCACCGTGGCCCGTTGGCAATTAGACCGCTGGGAGATTTTACGTCAGGGAACGGTTTATTTGTAGAGTATAAGTAGTGAGGGTTTGGTCCGACTATTTTTAATACACAAGTACTTATACATATAATTTCCTATGGATTGGCAAGCAGCAATACTGATCGGGATCGGCTATCTTGCTGGGATAGTGACCGCTGGACTGCGTCAGCCCAAACCTCAGTCCGATCAGGCCCCCGCCTCCGATGGCATCACCTCCGATGGGGCTGATGCAGCGATCCCCTCGGCCCTGGCAGCCCCAGAGGACTCTGAAGACTCTGGGGACTCTGAAGACTCTGGGGCCGACGATCCCATGCCTGCGCCGACGATCCAAGGCACGCCCCCCGAACAACCCCAAGCCCTGGCCTACGAACGCCTAAGCCAGCTAGAACGGTTCAAAAGTGGGTTTCTTGCCCGTTCGGCCCATGAGTTGCGATCGCCCATTAACAGCGTCATTGGTCTGCATCAGCTAATTTTAGAAGGGCTGTGCGAAACCCCCGAAGAGGAAAAACAATTTACCGGCGAAGCGAAGGAAGCGGCCTATAAGGTGTTGCAGCTATTCGACACCATTATTGCGGCCTCCAAACTCGACATTGGCCGAGAGATTCCCCGCCTAGAGCCCATCGCCTTAGGGGCCTTGTTCAAAACCCTCCAGGACCTGACCCACATGCAGGCGGCCAATAGCAATCTTCGCCTCACCTTTAAGCCAACGGATCTGTCGGTTTGTAGCGACATCAAGTGGCTCCAAATGATGCTGATCAGCCTGATTGACGATGCCATTACCTCCACCAAGCTAGGCGACATTACCCTAGGGGCCATGGCCGATGGCGAGCATGTTCTACTCACCCTGGAAGCGGATCGTCCCACGAGCGATCTTAATGTGCGATTAGATACCTCCCTCTATGGACGTGAAGTGGACTTAAGTAATCTCTCATCGGTTTATCTTTCCACCGGTCTGACCTTGGCCATCGCCCAAGAGATGGCCACCGCCCTCAATGGAGAACTCAGGTTACCAGGAGAAGAAGACACGTCTATAATTACGATCAAGCTACCCATAGCTAGTTAGGGCCACTAGAGTTTAAAGATAATAGTGGTTTAATTCGTTTGTTCCCTACACACAACACTGACACCACTCCTAGGGGCGTAAGTCACCAAGACCGCATCCGATCAAAGATTTTGATTGTTGATGATCTCCCCAGCAATCTGCGATTATTATCCACCGCCCTAACCCAGGCTGGCTATGACGTACGTAATGCCACCAGTGGAACCAGGGCGATGATGATGATGTCATCTGAGCGGCCGGATCTTATTTTGCTGGATATTCAACTGCCGGACCTCGACGGGTTTGCGGTTTGTCGTCAGCTAAATGTCAACGAAGCCACCGCCGATATCCCAATCATTTTTATGAGTGCCCTGGCCCAGGCGCAGGATAAATTAAAGGCGTTTTCGGTGGGTGGGGCAGACTACATTACCAAGCCATTTCAAATTGCTGAAGTATTGGTGCGCATCGCACATCAGCTGGAACTGGGAAATCTCCGGCAAACGCTCAAAGCACAAAATCAAAAGCTGCGCATCATACTACAACAGTATGAGCTGGCCGAGACCCAAATTCATCAAATCAATCAGGAGCTTGAACAGCGGGTGCTCACTCGAACAAATGAGCTCCACAATGCCAACCGCACCCTGCAGCAAGAGAGCCGCGAACGGCAACAGGCCCAAGCCAAGCTGCTGCGGATGGCCATGTATGACTCCTTGACGGGGTTACCTAACCGCACCCTGTTAATTGAGCAGCTAGAGGAAACATTACCCACCAATCAGTCCTTGCAGGCAAATCAGTCGGCCCCACAGGAGCAGTGGTCGGCCCTGTTGATGTTAGATTGTGACCGTTTTAGAACCATCAACGATACCCTGGGCCATTTGCAAGGCGATCGATTGCTGATGGAAATTGCGGATCGAATCCTGGCCACGGTGCCGGCCCATAGTGTGGCAGCGCGGCTGACGGATGATAAATTTGCGATCTTGCTCCCCATGGGAACAGAGCACAACGCCATCACCTCATTGGTGCAACAACTGCAACAGACAATTGCTGTGCCCATTGTTCTGGGGGATCACGAAATTACCATTAGCGCCTATGTGGGCGTTGTGCTAGTAGACGCCCACTACTGCCATGCCGAACATGTGCTGCGGGATGGCTCCCTAGCATTGATCAAAGCCAAGCAAAAACCCGCTGGCTGGCGCGTCTTCAATCCTGAAATGCACCGGCGAGCCCTACATCGTCTCACCTTAGAAAGTCAGTTGCGCCAAGCCCTGCGCCAACAACAGCTACAGGTTTTTTACCAGCCCATTGTGGCCCTGACTTCAATGTCAACGGCGGCTCCCATTGTGGGGTATGAGGCCCTGGTGCGGTGGCAGCCGGAGGGCACATCCGACTTTCTATCCCCGGCCGATTTTATCCCCCTGGCGGAGGAAAGCGATCTGATTTCCCAGCTGGGAAACTGGGTCTTTCGCACGGTTTGTGAACAGCTTAGCCAGTGGCATCAGACCTGCCCTTTGCAACAGTTTCCCTTTGTTAGCGTCAACTTTTCGGTGCGCCATTTGCAGGGGGAGAAGTTTTTACAACAGATTGAGTCTGTTTTACAACAGACCCAGGTTCAGCCCGCTTGGCTTAAGTTTGAAATCACAGAAAATCTCTTTATCGGTGATACCCAACCCATTTTTGAAACCTTAGCCCAGCTCAGACGATGGGGGATTCAAATTAGTATCGATGACTTTGGTACAGGGTATTCCTCCCTTAGTTATCTCAAACAGCTACCGGTGGACACCCTAAAGATTGATCGGGCGTTTATTAAGGATATGAAGTCCGACTGCGACAATCTCAACATTGTTAAGGCCATTGTGCAGTTAGCCCAGGTGCTCAACCTGGATGTGGTTGCGGAGGGCATTGAGACGGCATGGCAGGCCCAACAACTAATTAACCTGGGCTGTAGCCATGGCCAGGGCTACTTGTTTTCACAACCGTTAGATAGCATAGCGGCTTGGAACCTATTGGGTGGGATACCGGATGGCATATCGGCAAAACCATAAGGGCGATGGAACGGCGTGCACAACAATAAATGCCCAGAAACGCCCCAACCGGCATCCGATTTGGGGGCAAACGCCCTAGGACTATCTGCCATTACGAATACTGAGATAGCGATTGTGGCGAATGGCGGCCATGGTGTTTTGAATATCTGCGGGGGCATTCCCCAGGATGGTGAGCAAATGGGACCCCAGCTCTAGGGCGGCTTCAAATTCGGGTTGTACCACTTCCCTCGCGCCAGCCTGGGTCAGGCTATCGATTTCTTTGGTCATGTGGGCTCGGGCAATAATGTCTAGCTGGGGGGCGAGGATTAGGGCTTTTTTTAACAGGA
>CALHGI010000199.1 GCA_938029995.1 uncultured cyanobacterium
CCTATATTAGACTGATATCGGATTTTGAGGACCAAATGAGAACAACTTTGCTTTTCTTAATGATTTTGTTGGTATTTTTATTGATAAAAAGTAACAAAGAAGACAGATCGTTGGCAAGGCATGCCGACATGGATCTGTGAAAATGTTTGCCTGTTAGGCCATAATTTCGGTGTTTACCAAAAAAATAGACGTGCTAAAAGACTACCCTGGCATCAGGGTAGTCTTTTAGCAACAATTACATCAAAAGAGATTAAACAATCTCAGTGATGCTAACGATCTTGGCGCCGGTACGGTGAATGCGCTGAATCTGGGGCGTCATCTTATCAGCGGATACGATGTACTCGTTCATGCTGACGCGACGTGGAGAATCAAACTTAGCAGCAGTGGTCTTAATCTTGAATCTCTTAGTTGTTCCAGAGTTCAAGTTAGTTGCTGCGCGCTTAACCTTATTACCCTTCGCAGCACCCGCTACCTGGGCAACAAGCTGGGCAGACTTCACAGCACTGCTAACCTGGGCAGGTCCACGGTCGAGAGCGAAGATACGGTTGTAGCTCACCTGGGACTGACCAACCTGGGTCAAGCTAGCACTGTAGGAAGGTACTACATTCTCACCAAAGCTAGCTTGATACTCGTCGCTGTCAATGTAGGAATCGATTTCAGCGTCGTACCCTTCTTCTACACAGCGGCGAATGTGCTCAGAAAGCTCAGCCTGGCTTTCAGGCGCACGGCCCAAAAAGTGCATGAAGTTTAGCTCTACAAAGCGGTAAGGAGCGCACTTCTCAAAGTAGCGACTGCGATAAAACTCAGACTTACCAACAGCGCGAACAAACTCACGTACGGAAATGCTGCCATCACATAGCTGGGACTCAGCCGTGACGAGCCGCTCACTGTCCATTACGTGGGGGTTGCCCAAAACGTGGCGGTATACAGCGCGGATAATAGCTTGCTTATCTTCGCTGCTGCTAACAGGCCACAACTCAAACGTTGTCATTGGAAATCTCCTACTGTCTTTTCTAAAACGTTCTTAACAAACAGCTCATTCAAAACCGGGTTTAAAGAACTAAGTGGTTGGTCATCTAAACCCAGTCAGGTCTAGTATCGACTTTCCTATGAAACAGGAGTGATGCTAGCAATCACGCCGCCCTGCTTATGAATGCGCTTGTACTCATCCGATAGCTTGTCAAAGGGCACCATGTACACCTTGTTCGCACGACGGAATTTGGAGACGCGATTGAAAGCGTTGGAACGGTAGCTAGTCACCTCGACACGATAAATCTTGCCGTTAGAACTAGCGCCCACGCCGTGGCGAGTACGGGAAGAATCGGGAGGACTCTGGAAGGTGCCACCAGCAGATAGTGGAGACAGAACCGGAGTCGCCTTGGCATTAATTACCAATGCGTTAAGACGAGGTTTCTTCCCGTTGACGCTGCCCTTAAAGGAGCTACTGGAAGCACCGCGCACCAATTCAAAGGTGTGGGTGAAGCCAACCATATTGCTAGCTTCGGTCTTATAGCCACGAATGTAAGGCACGAAGTCTTGGCCAAAGACGTTTTGATACTCATCGCTATCGATGTAAGAATCAATCTCAGCCTCAAAGCCTTCAGCATCAAGGATGGCACTGTGGGCCTTCATTTCTGCAAAGCTATTGGGCGCCCGACCAAGTAGATGGCGGAAATTGAGTTCAATATTGCGGTAGCGGGGGCAGCTCTCAAAGAAACGGGCACGATACATGTCGGACTTTGCGACTGCTCGGACAAAATCCCGAACTGTTAGCTCACCACGCTTAAACTGAGATTCGGGCACCGCGAGGCGCTCGCTCTCCATAACGTAGGCATTACCTAAAACCTGTCTATAGACGGCTTTGATAATTGACTCGAGGCCCTCACTATCGAGGCCAGGAACCCACTCGACTGGAGGGGTCTCGTCGAAAAGGCTCACGCCCAATCGTGAAGCTGGTCCAAAAGCCATTAATGCTATCTCCTAGACGACAACAATGGTCTAAAAATTTATCTCAGAATGTTAAGAAGATTAGTGTGACTATGCCTTTACAGCATTGCCGAACCTTACAGATGACCCTGGGATTCCCCAGCAATCAGCTGACTGTAGGGAACTAAGCTCCAAATACACGGTTCAGAAAGTCATTCCTAAACTAGGCATAAACACTCGTTAAGGTTCATCTTCTTATATAAAAGCGGTCTCTAATCGTCAAGAATTATAAACTCCACTGTTACGAGGCCGACTAGAGGCTCAAATAGAATTTTTTACCCCTGGCTAGAGATGCCCTGAGCGCTTTCCTTGCGGCGTTTTCACTGCTTTGTTAGAAAGCTGTGACACGGCCAGTCAAGTACCCCTGGAATATCGTCAAAAGATACAAAAGTACATGTTTTCTGGTTGAGCATGAGGTGCTATTGGCAAGAAATCTAAGGTTTTGTGGCGAATAATTCTGGGAAATAAATATTGGTGGATTTCATGGGGCTGGGCGATCCTAGGGCGTGGTTTGGAACTGGCTGAGGGCGTGGGTCAGGTGGTCAAAGTAGGGGGTGATCTGATCGTCGCTGGTGGTGATCTCTAGCTGGGCTAACTGTTCTTGGCTGGCCCGTTTGAGGGCCTGGAGCCCGTACACCATGGCATCTAAGGGGACCTGTAGCTCTTGGTAGAGTTGCTCCATGTAGGCTAGCCCTGGGGCGCTGGTGTAGTCGGTGCGCTGGGCGGCAATGCCGTAGGTGATGCAGCGTAAAAAATGCCAAAAATCTCGCCAGCAAGCTTCGGCTCTCATGGGCGGATATAGTCCCCCACCGGGGGCCGTAATGCCGGGGAAGTGGTTGAGTAACTGGGCTCGGGCTGTATCTACGATGGGGCTGGCGTGGTCGCGTAGACTGCGGGCGATTTCTCCGGCGGGCATGCCTTCTAGGGTCGGATCGTCTAGGTAGACGCGTTCATCATCGGCCGATTGGAATGTTGCGATCGCAGCCTCTCCAAATTGCTCCTGCCACCCGTCAAAACTAACGATTCTGGCCTTTTCAATCAGTTCTTTGACCCGGGGACTGAGTTGAGCCGCCATAGATATCCCTCCTTAGAACTCAAACCTAATTGTTTTGATTAATTTCCTTTATTGTGGCAGGCGGTTTGCCCATTAACCCATTTCTAGGCAATCGCCCGCCAAATGCCCATGAAAAACAAATAGAGCGCCTCCTGGGGCTGGCCCCCCTCCGTTGTACTAGTCGCCTTAACGACCCCCATGGCAGGGCCTCCTTCCGTTGCCCTGGTCGCTTTAACGACCCCCATGGCAGGGCCCCCTCCGTTGTCCTGGTGGCCTTAACGACCCCACGGCAGGGCCCCCTCCGTTGCCCTGGTCGCCTTAACGACCCCCATGGCTGGGAGCAG
>CALHGI010000200.1 GCA_938029995.1 uncultured cyanobacterium
ATTTTTTCCACCCCGGCGGTCTCCTGCATTATCCGTAAATACAAAGCCTTTGGCGGCATCGTTCTGTCCGCCAGCCACAACCCCGGTGGCCCCGATGGCGACTTTGGCATTAAGTACAACACTGAAAACGGTGGTCCCGCCCCAGAAAAGGTGACCAACGCCATTTTTGATCGCAGCAAAGTCATTGATCAGTATCAAATTTTAGACGTCGAAGACGTCAACCTGGACCGGATCGGCACCACCTCCCTCGGCAATATGACCGTTGAAGTGCTAGATGCGGTCAATGACTATGCCGCCCTCATGGAAACCCTATTTGACTTTGAGCAAATCCGTCAGCTGCTCACCTCCGGTCAGTTCAACATGTGTATGGACTCCCTCCATGCGGTCACCGGTCCCTATGCCAAGGCGATTTTTGAAGGGTTGCTGGGCGCAGCCAGTGGCACCGTGCAAAACGGTGAACCCCTAGAAGACTTTGGCGGTGGTCACCCTGACCCGAACTTGGTCTATGCCCACGATTTAGTCAAGGTGATGTTTGCGGCCAACGCCCCCAGCTTTGGGGCCGCCTCCGATGGCGATGGCGATCGCAACATGATCCTGGGCAACAACTTTTTCGTCACCCCCAGTGACAGTCTGGCCGTATTGGCCGCCAACGCCACCCTAGTGCCCGGCTACCGTCAAGGCATTACGGGTGTGGCTCGCTCCATGCCCACCAGCCAAGCGGTGGATCGCGTTGCCGAAAAGCTAGGCATCGACTGCTACGAAACCCCAACCGGTTGGAAATTCTTTGGTAACCTGCTAGACGCCGATAAAGCCACCCTCTGTGGAGAAGAAAGCTTTGGCACCGGCTCCAACCACGTGCGGGAAAAAGACGGTCTGTGGGCGGTGCTATTTTGGCTCAACGTCTTGGCGGTCAAAGGTCAGTCGGTGGAAGCCATCGTCAAAGACCACTGGGCCACCTACGGACGGAACTACTACAGCCGCCATGACTTTGAAGGTGTGGATACAGCCGCTGCCAATGAACTAATGGATGGGCTGCGCTCCCAGCTACCCACCCTCAAGGGCCAACCCCTGGGCAACTACACCGTCGCCTATGCCGACGACTTTAGCTACACCGACCCCATCGACCACAGCGTCAGCCAAAAGCAAGGTATCCGCATTGGCTTTACCGACGGTTCCCGCATCGTCTTCCGCCTATCCGGCACAGGCACCCAAGGGGCCACCCTGCGGCTCTATGTAGAAAGCTACGAGCCCGACACCGCCAAACACGACATCGATACCCAAGAAGCCCTAGGCGACCTAATTCAACTAGCCGATCAAGTGGCTAAGATTAAGGAGCTAACTGGCTTCGATAAGCCCACGGTCATCACCTAAGGCCATTATCGGCTAATCCCCTAGCAAGCGGGATGCCATCGGACGGGGTGGGTTTTTGATCGCTAATGATCAAAAACCCACCCCAAAGACCCTTCAGAAGGGAAAAATTTTCGATTATTGCGCAGGTTTGCCGCTTTCCTTGATCGCCCTGGTCCCGGCCCCAGTAAACCTACTGGCCAGGAATCACCACACTACTCTTCACCTGCTGCTTATCTGCACTTTTGCCATATTTTTCAGCCACAGCGGTCACTTCAGCCACCCGCTCTGCATGGGTCACTTCTTCAGTAATGTTAGTTGTTGCTACGGCTTCTTCCTTTGCCTTTAGACCCTGTTTTACCCGACTCAAAAAAGATGTGGTGAAGCCTACCCCAAGATAGGCCGTGCTCACAAGCACCCAGCTTTCGATGACATAGGTCATCATTTGATTTAAGGTTTCAACCGTCATGATGCATTCCCGTTAGCAAAAACAGCCTTATTAAAAAGCAAAGGGGCGAATCTCCACTCCCTAGGGTGTTTTGAGCATGCCCACTATCGCAAAATTATTTTTCATCCCCATTTAAGCAGGTTCTTTTTGGGATCGGTACTTATCGCAAAAAATATTTGAGTACCACTTTTATAAAGGCAACTTCAAATACCTAAAACACATCCCAGATCTCACCAGACAGTAATGTAAGGTATGCTTTAGCCCAAATTTCTACGTTCTATGAAGTCAGATTTTTGAGTCTAAGGGTAACTCTATTAAATGGTGCTATGAATTTTTTTACATTAACTAAGTCTCTGTCGGCAACCGTTGTGGGCCTATTGGCCATTGCTACGCCAGCCTTTGCCTTGCCTGGAGACAACAACGAAATTGGCAACTATGTCGGTGTGGGCATCCGCTCAGGTCTGAATGACTCGGCCGCATTGGTGCTTGACTCTAAGTTGGAACTTTTGCAGCTGGATCAAAACACCGTCTCCGTACGACCTGCCATTTACATTGGTGATGACTTTGAAGGTCGCTTCCCCGTCTCCTATGACCTGATCCTAGATGAACAGCTCCTATTCTTTGGCGGTGGTGGCTTTGCCTATAACTTTGATGACAGTGATTTGGACCCCATGCTCACGGCGGGTGTCGATATGCCCTTGAGCGAGCGTTTAATCCTAAATGTGGAAGGCAACTTGATTTTTAAATCCAACGATACGGATGCGGAAATCGCTGGCTCCATCAACTGGCGTTTCTAGACAGCCTATTTTTCTAGGAACAAGATTGCCCCAGTCCCTGACTGGGTTTTATGGCAGCCCGCTGAATACATTCAGCGGGCTGCTGTGTTCAGAACCATCGATATCCATAGCTTTCAGTGATGGCATAGGGCCTAAACCATGGGTGCCAACCGATAGGGCGCAACGTTAGACGATATTCCCCTATCGCTTTCTCCCCCAGGAACATGCAGCCGTGGCTCAAGCGATACTATCTGCGCAGGACGCTGTTCGGTATGGTGAAATACCGAGCGTCACTGTCTGCGTTATGTCTAACCGCCTATCTTTTCAAACCAAATTTACCTACGGCGTGGGTGAATTAGGCACCGCAATTCCCATCGGTCTATCTATTTTTTACCTGCTATTTTTTCTCACAGAGGTGGTAGGTCTATCCCCCACCCTGGCGGGAACGGTGTTGTTACTGGGTCGGGTGTGGGATGCCATTAACGATCCGGTGATTGGTTGGTTAAGCGATCGCACCCAGTCTCGTTGGGGCCGACGCTATCCTTGGCTAGTGCTGGGGGCGGTGCCCCTGGGCTTTTTCTGCTTTATGCAGTGGATTGTGCCCCCCCTGGAGTCTGAAACTAGTTTATTTATTTACTATGTGCTGATGGCCATGGGGGGCTACGCAGCATTTTCGGTCATCATTTTGCCCATGGTTGCGATCGCAACCGAACTCACCCCCGACTACGACGAACGCACCAGCATCATGTCCGTGCGTTCAGCCGCCAATATCATTGGCTCGGTGGTGGGGCTGATCCTGGCCCAAATTATTTTTGTCCTGGTTGAAGACACCCGACGGCAGTACATGATCCTCGGTGGTGTCAGTGGCATCTTTATTGTGGTGGCCATTGCCATCTGTGTGGTAGGCACCTACGGTCAATACAAACCCGTACTCCAGCAACAATCCCAGGCACCATCCCATTCCGTAGGGTTTCAGCTGCGTCGAGTCTTCCAGAATCGCTCCTTTCGCTGGGTCATGGGCCTATACCTCTGTTCCTGGGTGGGGGTGCAGGTAACGGCGGCCATGCTGCCTTACTTTGTCACGGACTGGATGCGCCTGGGGGAGCAACACTTTACCCAAATGGCCATTGCCGTCCAGGGTAGCTCGGTGGCCCTGCTGCCGTTTTGGCTCTGGGTGACCAAACGCACCAGTAAACAGCTGGTTTACTTTGCCGGGGCTCCCCTGGCCCTCATGGGTGTTTGTCTGTTGGGTCTGGTACAACCCAATCAGGTGGGGCTGATGTATGTTGTGGGCATCATCATCGGCACAGGGCTGTCCACATTTTATCTTGTGCCCTTTGCCATGTTGCCCGATGTGATTGACGAAGAGGAACTGCGTACGGGCGAACGGCAGGAGGGCATGTTCATTAGCCTGATGGTGTTCTTACAAAAAGTGGGGGTTGCGATCGCAATCTTCCTATCGGGCTGGATGCTGGACTGGGCTGAGCAAATTAGCGCCGATACTCGACTCCTGGTGATTCGCCTGCTGGCCAGTGCCTTGCCCAGTCTATTGATCGTTGGCGGCCTCTATTGCGTCTATCGCTATCCCCTCACCCGCAAGGCTCACCACCGTATTCGTCTGCGGCTAGAACGCAACCGAAAACAGCCCCAGCGATATTGATTTTGTCCCCGGCCCAATCCCCATTGCCCCATCCATCGCCCAATCCCCATTGCCCGGTGGGCCATGCCCACCGACTACACGATGCAAACCACTGCCGAATATTACTGCGCCTACTGTGGCGAACCCAGCACCACCTTTATTGACCTCAGCGCCGGGTTCACCCAGCAATATGTCGAAGACTGCCAGGTCTGCTGCCGTCCCAACGTGCTCCATATCACCATTGACGAAGCCACATTAGATGTGGATATTCAAACTGATTGCGAAGATCGATAATAACGGAGCAATGATTGGAAAATAGAACCCTTATCACAGCCAGCTTTTAGGAGCCCCATGCCCACGTCGTATGTGGGCGTTTAGGCGAGGCCAAGCTATAAAAAGGCGGACGCCGCGGCATGGCTTCATTGAGGAAATCCTACTTTTTGGCATCATCCCATCGGGGCATCTCCTAAATCAGCAACGGCAAAAGGCATTTCCTATCATTTATTTGTCCATACTGAACAAATGGGCCAGATACATCCGAATTGATATCGCCCGTTGTGTAGCTATTGATAATGTCACATTGACAGCTATGGTGAACCGATTGAAAAACCTTGTCCGAGTTATCTCCAGTTCTTTAGTAGGAGCCCTCGTGCTCACTAGCTGCAACGGCGGCAGTAATAGTGGCTTTAGCGGTCGCGGCTTTGAAGTCAAGCTACTGGTGGGCAGTGCCCTGCATCACTTTTGTGACGAAGCCGCCGCTCAGTTTAATCAGACCAATCCCAAATTGGCCAGCGGTGATGCCTTTCACATGACCTGTGAAGCCGCAGGCAGTGGTGATGTGGTTGAGCGCACCGTCACCCTAGCGCAGCAGCTTCAACAGGGCACCCTGGCCGCTGATGCGGAGGAGTTTCCAACGATTCTGTCGGTGGATGGCGAAATCTATCAGAACCAGCTGATCTATCGCATGGAGCAGGTCTACCCTGGGCAAAACTATATTCCCTCCATTACCGATGCCCCCCTGTTGGCCAATAGCCCCATGGTATTCATGGTGCCGACGGATCTGGCCCCCGGTCTTCGTAAGGTGGACAATCTGTTTGCCAAACTGGTGACGGCTAAAACCCACAAGGATCTGGACGCCAGCAGCCCAGATCAGCCGGTTTACTACGTCCACACAGCCCCTACCCGC
>CALHGI010000201.1 GCA_938029995.1 uncultured cyanobacterium
CAGTTAGATGGGACAGATTTCTAGAATGGCTTCGCCAGGACATTAGCTGGTCCCAGAGCTAATCACACCCCGTTTGGCATCTACGGTAATGATGGTGCCATCGCGAATGATACTGGTGGCATCGCCCACGCCCACCAACACGGGAATTCCTAGACGCAGCCCTAGCACAGCGGCATGGCCACCATGGCTGGCATCTTCCGTGACGATGCCGCCGGCATGGCGCATGATGTCCACATAGTCGGCACTGGTGCTGGGTACCACTAAAATTTCACCGGGATTAAAATTACTGATGTCTAACGCCTTGCTCACGACACGGGCACGGCCGCTAACGACACCTTCGCCAATGCCTTTGCCATGGCCTAGGACGGCGGTCACCAACTCCACCTTAATTAGGTCCGTGGAACCTGAAACCCCTTGTAGGGTCCCCGCAGTCATGACCACTAAATCTCCATCGTCCAGGAGTTCTTTTTCTTGGGCGACGTTAACCGCCGATAGGAAGGTTTGATTACTGGAGGGGAGATCGACCACCAGCAAAGGTTTAACACCCCAAACTAGCTGCAACCGCCGGGCAACCTCAACATGGGGGGTGACGGCCAAAATCGGGGTGGGGGGACGAAACTTGGAAACGTTACGGGCCGTGGCACCGGTCTTGGTCAAGGACATGATGGCCGCAGCATCGAGCTGCGATGCAATTTGTCCAACGGCCCGACTGATGGCATTGGGAATGATGCGACTGGTGCCCGTGTCTGTTTTTTTAGTTAATTCCTCTTTCTCGGTCCGCAGGGCAATCTTGGCCATGGTGGCCACTGCTTCCACCGGATACTCACCCACCGCTGTTTCGTTCGATAGCATGACCGCATCGGTGCCATCAATAATGGCATTAGCCACATCGGAAACCTCCGCTCGGGTTGGGCGCGGATTGCTCACCATGCTGTCGAGCATTTGGGTGGCTGTAATCACGGGAATGCCCAGGCGATTGGCGGTGGAAATGAGCCGTTTTTGGAGAATGGGCACATCCTCCGCCGGTAACTCTACGCCCAGATCTCCCCGGGCGACCATTACGCCATCCGACAGGGACAAAATTGCCTCCATCTGTTCGATGGCTTCATGCTTTTCGATTTTGACAATAACGGGTACCCGTTTACCCGCATTGGCAATAATTTCCTTAATTTCTAGGACGTCCTGGGGATTGCGCACAAAGCTCAGGGCGACCCAATCCACCCCCTGATCGAGACCAAAGGCAAGATCTACCTTGTCTTTCTCGGTGAGGGCCTTAATGGAGAGATAGACACCGGGAAAGTTAACGCCCTTACTGTTGGACAACTTACCCCCCACGACCACTTCGCAGTGCAGTTCGTGGTTCGCCATATCCTTACTGACCACCCGCATTTCCACTTTGCCATCGTCCATGAGGATGGTGGCACCGGAGGGGACCTCTTCGACTAGGGGCTCGTAGGTCACCGAGCTGATGGTTTGGGTGCCGGGGATTTGACGGCTAGTTAACGTAAAGCTATCGCCGGTCTTTAAGCGAATAGCCCCTTCCTCAAACTTGCCTAGACGAATTTTCGGACCCTGCAAATCTTGTAAAATGCCGACGGGTTGATTCAGTTCAAAGGAAATCTGGCGAATCAACCGAATACTGCGTTGGTGATCGTCGTGGGTTCCGTGGGAAAAGTTGAGACGCAGGGTCGTGGCACCGGCTTCAATTAGCGATCGCAACGTGGCAGAATCCTGAGTTGCAGGACCAATGGTTGATACGATTTTGGTCCGACGCAGGGCATGGCGCAGTGGCATAGGGCTGTCCGTAGGCTAGCTGACAGTGGGTTAACAAACCACCGGATACTATCATGTCTAGGTTCGTTTCCGCTCCATCCGCTCCCTAGGCTTTACCTGACATGCAGAGGTCCATGGGGTCTAATGGTCTACCCCTCCCCCAAGAACGCAGCCAAAAGTCAGCGTAAATTTCAAATGTACAGATTTTACAGACAGTTCTAGGCAAAATTACTGGACCGAAAGCAAGGACATAATCTTGTCAATACAGCCCCAATAATATTAAGCAAAAATGAGATAACGTCACAAAACTTTATTATGCCCTCTAGGTAGCGTATACTTCGAAACATAGGTGTGAAGGAGTATGACTGTGGTTTCGGTGGCAACACGTCCTTCAGCGGTGCGCAGACGGGTACCCAAGGATCTTTTAGACGCGGACGGTGGTGTCAGTCCAGATCTACTCATATTTGTTGGTGCAATTGCTTTGGTGATTGTTGCCACGTTTGGGTATTTTTCCTGGAGCTTTCCCCATTGGATTTGTTTTGTTTTGAATACGGTGGCTTTGCACCTAGTGGGCACAGTCATCCATGATGCATCCCACAATTCGGCCCACAGCAATCGAATTGTCAATGCGGTGTTGGGTCATGGCAGCGCCCTGATGCTGGGGTTCACCTTCCCGGTGTTCACCCGCGTGCACTTACAACACCACGCTAATGTTAACGATCCAGAGAATGACCCCGATCACTTCGTGTCCACCTGTGGTCCCCTCTGGCTCATAGCACCGCGTTTCTTCTACCATGAAATTTACTTTTTCCAGCGGCGACTGTGGAAAAAGTATGAGCTATTGGAATGGTTTTTGAGTCGTTTGACCTTTGCAGGGTTGATTTACTCTGCTTGGCGATTCGACTTTCTGCCCTATTTTGCCAACTATTGGTTTGCGCCAGCCTTAGTGGTCGGTGTAGCCCTGGGGCTGTTTTTTGACTACCTGCCCCACCGGCCCTTCCAGGAAAAGAACCGTTGGAAAAATGCGCGGGTCTATCCCGGCCGCCTGTTGAACTTGCTGATCATGGGGCAAAACTACCACCTGGTGCACCACCTGTGGCCCTCCATTCCCTGGTACAAGTACAAGCCGGCCTATGAAATCATGAAGCCCCTGTTGGATGAAAAGGGATCTCCCCAATCCCTAGGGCTCAATCAACGCAAGGATTTCTGGGGTTTTGTATACGACATATTCCTAGGTATTCGTTTCCACCACAAAAATTGAAGAAGCCCACCCGGCTGATTGCATTAGGGGCGCTGCATGCAGCGCCCCTAATGCGGTTTGGCTGCATGTGCCTTGATTGATGTTGACTGATTCTATGCGGTCACACTCGCCCAGTCAGGCCGTAGGCCGCTGGCCCCCCTAAGGTAGGGATGGTAAATCTCGGCCTGGGGAATAGCCATGTAGCCATGGATCAAAAAACGAATACACATGGGTAGGCTACCGGCCACGTGCATGTGCTGCACATCCAGCAGTGGAACGATGTCCCAGTGGGGACGCTGCCGTGCGATCGCAGCTGGAAAAATTGCGTTTAAGTCCGATGTGACAGAAAACGTAACGCTCACCATGTTATCCGGCGTAATCGGGTTATTCGCCTCCAAGGCATCCAGCAGTTCTGTCACCGCATCCGCCATGGCATCGATTGAATTTTCCGACACGGTAGTTGCACCTCGAATTGCCCGCAACCGCCAGTCACCCATATCCCCCTGCGACATGTTGCCTATCCCCCATACAATGCTTGACTGACTCCCAGCCAATTCCTTAGCTAGATTAGCCCTTCTAGGCCTGGATTAAACTGCTATCTGCATCGCATTATCCAACAAAGGGACCCGATAACGTTGCTCCGGGCGATTGATAGAGCCACAGGGGCATGCCCTGGTAGGCCAGTTCAAACTCCATCCAACCCAACATTCGGGGGCTGATCCAGGCAGGCTGCACCTGACTACCGGGCAAAAGCTTATTCCAAAACGGCTTACGCTCCTCAATGGTGTAAACCTCGGTCTTATCCGGGTCCAAATCCACTAGCTCCGCCGCCCACCGTTTCGCATCTGCCTCCGTACCCAGACGATCCACCACCCCTAGCTCTAGGGCCTGGGAACCAGTAAAAATACGCCCATCGGCAAAGCCTCGCACAGTCTCCTCACTCAGGTTGCGCGCTTCGGCCACCGTCGCCACAAACTGCCCGTAGCTCACATCAATCAGTTCTTGCAAAATCGTTTGTTCAGCCTGGGTCAGCTCCCGATCAAAGGACAGAATATCCTTGTAGGGACCAGACTTGATCACCTTAAACGACACGCCAATTTTTTCCAGCAGACGCTCCAGGTTATTACCCCGCAGAATCACACCAATACTGCCGGTAATCGTGCCCGGATTAGTCACAATGTGCTGGGCACCCATACCGATGTAAACGCCACCGGAAGCAGAAATATTGCCAAAGCTAGCGACAATTTTTACGGTTTCTTGAAGCTGCTTGAGGGCACTATAGATCTCTTGGGAATCCCCCACCGTGCCCCCCGGGCTATCAATACGCAATAGCAACGCCGGGAATTTCTTTTCTTTGACCTCTTCAAGGGCTTCCAGCACTCGCTTCCGGGTTCCCCCCGCAATTGCCCCAGAAATTTCGATACGGGCAATCTGTTTACGGAAACGTGGCTTGAATGGCCAAATCATAAACTAAAAATCTAATAACAACGGCAAGTCCAGAAGCCTACTATAAACGTCTGCTGACCTTTGGCGTTACCCCCCAAGAACAAACCAGACCATAACCTTGGCAGGCAGCGTCGCCAGAACTTAACATTACTTTATAGTACGATAAATAGACCCCGGACCATCCCCCCATCGTCGACTAGCCTCATACCTTCGTGACTGAATGGCATCCCCCTTCGCATCGGCAAAGACTCCCACCCTACTTTTGATTGCCCCGTTCTTTTTATGGGGAACAGCCATGGTGGCCATGAAGGGAATCATCGACACCACCACCCCCCTATTTTTAGCCACCCTACGCCTAGTGCCAGCAGGTTTATTGGTTCTGGTGGTCGCGGCTTTTTTAGGTCGTAAACAGCCTAAAACCTGGCAAGGATGGGCCTGGATCAGTGGCTTTGCCCTGGTGGATGGCACCCTCTTTCAAGGCTTTTTAGCGGAAGGGTTGCAGCGTACGGGAGCCGGACTAGGGTCGGTGATGA
>CALHGI010000202.1 GCA_938029995.1 uncultured cyanobacterium
GGTGCATCCCCCCACTACAACCCCGATCGTCCCGGCCAGGTGGAGCACATTGCCCTCGACCTCGACTTTGACATTCCCCACAAAAGCTATAGCGGCACCTGTACCATTCGCCTCAACCCGGTGCGCAATGGTGTACATAGCCTCACCCTAGATGCCGTCAGCCTAGCCATCAGCTCCGTCACCCTGGGCCATGAGCCCCAAACGTTTGACTACGACGGCGAACAGCTCCACATTCACCTCAGCCAACCCACCTTGGCAGGCCAAGCCATCACCCTCACCATCACCTACGCCGTCAAGGAACCCCAGCGGGGCATTTACTTTATTGCGCCGGACAAACATTACCCCGACAAGCCTTACCAGGTATGGACCCAGGGTGAAGATGAAGACTCTCGGTTTTGGTTCCCCTGCTTTGACTATCCGGGGCAGTTGGCCACCTCAGAAGTGCGGGTGCGGGTGCCGAAAAAATACTTTGCCCTATCCAATGGAGAACTGGTATCCACCCAGGCAGAGGGTAAAACCAACATCTACCACTGGCGACTGGATAAGGTTCACCCCAGCTATCTCATGACCCTGGCCATCGGCGAGTATGACAGCATTGAAACCGAGTGGCGCGGTCGCCCCGTACGCTACTACGTGGCCAAGGGACGCAAGAACCAAATCGAACTAACCATGGGCAAAACGCCCCAGATGATGAAGCGATTTAGCCAGGTGTTTGGCTACGACTATCCCTTCTCCAACTACGACCAGGCCTGCCCCGCCGACTTTATCTTTGGCGGCATGGAGAACACCACCACCACCCTGCTCACCGATCGCTGTCTGTTGGACAAACGGGCCGCCATTGACAACATTAATTCGGAAACCCTCGTGGCCCACGAGCTGGCCCACCAATGGTTTGGCGATTTAATTGTGATCAACCATTGGTCCCATGCCTGGGTGAAAGAAGGCATGGCCACCTATTCTGAAGTGCTATGGCTAGAAGAGGCCTATGGCCGGGATGAGGCCATGTACTACCACCTCAACCACGCCCGTGCCTACCTGGCCGAAGACGCCAGCCGCTACCGCCGTCCCCTGGTCACCCACATCTACCGTGAGCCCATCGAACTGTATGACCGGCACATTTACGAAAAGGGTTCCTGTGTGTACCACATGATCCGCCAGGCCATAGGGGATCAGCTATTTACCAAAACTCTCCAAACCCTATTAACGGACCATGCCCACGGCACGGTGGAAACCGTCGATGTGTTGCGGGCCATCGACAAAGCCACCGGCAAGAACCTGCGCTATTTGTTTGATCAATATGTCTATCGTGGTGGCCATCCCGACTATGCCCTGACCTATAGCTGGGACAGCGACAGCAACCTCGTCAAGCTGATGGTGACCCAAACCCAGGTGGCCGACGGCAAATCCCAGGTCCAGGAAGGCTTGTTTGACCTCAAAATCCCCATTGGATTTGGCTATGTTAAAGCTGACGACTCCGATGCCCAGGCTCCGGCGGAGGTGCACACCGTCACCGTCCGAATCCACGAGCGCCAGCAGGCATTCTATTTCCCGCTACAGAAAAAGCCAGACTTCATTAGCTTTGACGTGGGGAACCACACCCTCAAAACGGTCAAACTGGACTATCCCCTCAAGGAGCTCCAGGGGCAGCTCAACCATGACCCCGACCCCATTTCCCGGCTCTACGCCGCCAAAGCCATCGCGAAAAAAGGCACCCTGGAAGCGGTGGAAACCCTAAGTAGCGCTTTGGTTAGCGACACGTTCTGGGGGGTGCGGGCCGAGGTGGCCAAGGCCCTGGCCACCATTCAGCTAGCCCAGGCCGTTGACGGCCTATTGAAGGGGCTAGGGGACAACCATCCTAAGGTCAGGCGGGCGGTGGTTAATGCCCTGGCGAGGGTCAAAACCACCACCAGCTACAAGGCCATCAGAACCGTCCTAGAAAATGGCGACGAGAGCTACTACGTGGAAGGGTCAGCGGCCATGGCCCTAGGCCGAGTGGGGTCTAGCATTTTAGAAAATGGCAAAAATAAGGAGAAGAAGACCCTGAAGCTGTTGGCCATGGTGTTGGAAAAGCGCGGGGGCTGGAATGAGGTGGTGCGATCGGGAGCCATTGGCGGCTTGAGCCTGTTCACATCATCCACAGACGCCTTAGATTTATTGCTGCCCTATACGGAAATTGGCACCCCCCAGGCCCTAAGGCTGACGGCCATCCGTTCCCTAGGGCGGATTGCAGCGGGGCAGGAAAAGGTGGATTGCGATCGCATCCTAGATCGCCTCGAAGCGATCGCCCGCGAAGAGTTCTTCCTCACCCAGGTCGCCGTCGTCATCGCCCTCGGTCAAATGGAAGTGCCTGGTGCCATTAGGGTACTGAGGGGCCTGGCCGAGCAAAGCCCCGACGGTCGTGTCAAACGTCGCGCCGAGGAGGCCATGGGCCGCGTGCGTAAGGCCATCGGGGCCGATAAGGCCGTCGGTGAACTGCGGCAGGATCTCGACGAACTCAAGCAACTAAACCGGGATCTCAAGAGTCGGCTAGAGACCTTGGAAGCCAAGGCCAAGGCCAACAAAAAATCGAAGGACGATTAATCATGGGGAGGGGATAGCTCTTGTGGCTATCCCCTCAATCACCATGGGCCATCATCCAACTCTGAATTATCCGATAAACAAATCAGTCACCTGAACTGGACCTTACCAGCCCATGGCCGCCAACTGGGACGACTGCTCAAAGGCCTCCACGGCAGCATCCTCACCCAACGGCGTCACCGCCACGGGCTGACCATCCACCATCCGCGTCTCCGCACAGAACGAAGCCGTATTAAACCCACCAAACCGCTTCACAATGCTGCTGCGCATCCGCAAGTCGGGAGTGATAAACCAGAACCGCTCAACGGAACTCATGGTGTCATATTCGGTATCTAAAATGAGGCCGTCCTCATCGTCCATTTCATAACGGCCAACCACAGGCACCACCTCAGCGTAGCCCCGCTCCCTGAGCAAACGACCTTTCTGGGGATTATCGGCATCGGGGACAAGGGCAAAAACCGTCGTGCCCGCATGGTTGCCCTCCCCCTCCCGGTCCCAGGCCATTTCCCCATTCCAGGCCACATAGGCCCCACCCACCGCTAGGGCTGGGTCAATTTCATGGAGTTCACAAATGGCAACAATTTTCTCGTGGGTCTTATCAAGGGCTTCGACGGTAATGTTAGAGCCCCCCAGCTCGGCCCGACGGAAGGGCAGATGGTGGGTAGTTCGCTGGGATTGCCATTGACCAGCACTGCGCTGGAAAAATTCCATTACATCCATGGAGTGCGATGAAGATTAGTGCTTTTTCTCCATGATATCGCACCCCACGGATGCATCTGTCCCAGTCAGCTGAGTTGGCGGTCGTTGAAGATTTCAGACAGTTCCATTGTCCCCACTGGCCCAGCAGAGGCCATTAACCAACGCCTCCATCCGTGGGTCGAAGCAATTCGCCCTGGCTTAGGGATAACGGCTGCTCAGCCAGGGCAAATCCCTATTATTAAAACAAGACCATGGTTTCCTCAGTAAAAACACTAACCTCCGCTAGAGTAAAAATTGACGCCGTTACCGATTACCGTTGCTGGGTTAGAAGATAGAGCAATCTATGTAGAAGTCCCACTGGGCCTACGCCTTTTAAAGGAAATTATGTAGATGAAATCCCACTGAGGATGAGCAATCCTAGAATGGTTGTTAGTACAGTCCGTCTACCCCCGATCTAAATTAGCCCCCGCTCAAGGAGTCCATCGGTGCCCCAGGTGCGTCGCAAGAAAAGTCGCGTTCCCCTATTGTCTGTGCTGCTATTAGCCGCAGGACTTTGGCTGGGCCAATGGTATGTGCGCGGTCGCCTGTCATCTCCTACCGCTGCGTTGGTCCTGGGGGGAGATGCGGAGCGGGAGGAGTTTGCCGCCCAGTTTGCGACGGAACATCCTGATCTAGAGGTATGGATATCCTCCGGGGCGAACCCGGAATACTCCACCTGGGTCTTCCAAGAATCCCAGGTGTCCCTGGAGCGCTTGCACTTAGACTATCGGGCCGTAGATACGGTGACCAACTTCACCACCCTGGTGGACGATTTTGAGAATTTGGGCATTGACAGCGTTTATCTGATCACGTCGGACTACCACATGCGGCGGGCCAACACCATTGCGGCCATCGTTTTAGGCAGCCGAGGGATTCACTACAAATCGCTGCCGGTGGCCTCCGATCGACCGCCGGAACCGTTACTGCGCAGCCTGCGGGACGGGGGGCGCTCAATCCTATGGGTCTTCACCGGCAAAACAGGTTCTGAGCTGGCTCAGTTATCATCAAAGTTGTCTTCTAAATTGTCTGCCCATCCATGACACAGGGTCAATCTAGCCCCTGGTGCGGTAAACTCCCTGGGCAGAGCCCCTGCGGCAAACTCTATTGATGTTTTTCCAAGTCTGGCTATGACCTCTACATCAGATAAATCTCTCTATACCGAAGAGCAAATTAAAGGCTGGTTACGGGGACTGTTGGCCATTGCATGGGCCGATGGTGAGTTTGATCAGCAAGAGAAAGACCTGATCCACACCATGATGGAGGTGGAGTTTGCGCCCAAACTAGATTTCAAAACCTTTGAGCCGATTAAGCCAGCCGAGTTAGCGGCCATTTTCACCCCCAATCCCATCGCGGCCGAAAACTTTTTGCGCATGGGTGTCATGATAGCGATCGCAGATGGCGTCTACTCCGCTGCCGAAGACAAAATTTTGATGGAGTTCTGCCAGGCCCTCAACCTCGATACGGCTGTCCTGCAGTCCCTCCAATCCACCCTTTACAACCTGCGCCAGGTTAAGGAAGAGGTCCCACCAGGGACAACGGCCAAGGAGGATGAAGCCCCAGCGGCCGCCAGTCCCCTCACCCCACCCCCAGCCAAAGCCGCCAGCCCCGATCCCCTCAAGCCCGTTCGCTCTTGGCTCGACCAGCTACAGGTGGACGATCCTCGCCTGGCCCGGTTTGTCTGCAAAATGATTCCCTCCCAATGCCCCTTTGAGCGGGACGTTACCCTGTTTGGCAAAAAGGTGGTCCACATTCCCCCCATGTGCAAACTCAATCCCCTCTACGAACAGATGGTGGGGCTAAGATTTCGCGCCCTATGCCACCTAGCAGATGACTTGGGTGAGGATGTGAGCGCCTACATGTAAGGCGCCTGCACGTAAGCGCCTTACATGTAAGAGTTGCAGACCAGAATTTCAAGCAAATAATTTACCCTGGAGGGTGGGCAATGCCCATCATCATCACGATTGGGCAATGGTGAGCAGATAAAAACCGACGTCCTCGTAGTCGGAGGCGGCACAGGCGGCACGGCCGCGGCAATTCAGGCGGCGCGGCTGGGGGCCGAGGTCCTACTGGTGAGCGAATGGCCCTGGCTAGGGGGCATGCTCACGGCCGCCGGGGTGACCGCCCCCGATGGGAATGAATTAGCCGCCTTTCAGACGGGGCTGTGGGGAGCCTTTCTCCGGGAACTGGAACGGCGGCAGCCGGGGGGACTGCACCATGGCTGGGTGAGTTTCTTTACCTATGAGCCCGCCGTGGGAGCCGCCATATTTGCTGACTGGGTGGCCGCCCTACCCAATTTGACCTGGCGTTGGGGACATCATCCACGGGCGGTGTCACGTTCGGGGGAGCGGGTCACCGGCGTAGAGTTTGAGTCGTTTTCAGTCAAGGCCCACATTACAATCGACGGCACTGAATTGGGCGATCTCCTGGCCCTGGGGGATGTGCCCCACCGCTGGGGATGGGAACCCCGCGACCAGTGGCAGGAACCCAGCGCCCCCGCAGCGCTGAACGACCCCACCGATCCCCTGGCACCCGCCATGGAAAGCTATCCGGTGCAGTCGCCCACCTGGGTCGTGGTCATGCAGGACTATGGCCCAGGGGAAACGGCACCGCCGATTCCATCGGCTGGCCTATCGGCGGATTTTTCAGGGGCCTGGGACGGCTACGGTCCCGAGCAGTTTCTCAACTATGGGCGACTGCCGGGCAATCGCTTTATGATCAACTGGCCCCAACAGGGTAATGACTATGGTGTGGGCCTAGATCGGCTGATTGGGACTGCCTCAGCCCGCCACGAATTTTGGCAAGAGGCTAGGGACCACAGCCAGCAGTTTGCCCACGTCATCCAAGCGGAACTGGGGGCTAACTATGGGCTGGCCCAGGGGGTATTCCCCCAGCTGGAGACCACGCCAGGTGGCGGGGCATTTGCCCTATACCCCTACTATCGCGAGGGTCGACGGCTGGTGGGTGTGGCAACGGTAAGGGAAGGCGATATTTTGCCCCGGGCCGGGGGGCAGGTGGCCCCGCTCCCCATAAATGCAGCCGGGGAGGTAGATGCGATCGCAATCGGCAATTACCCCAACGACCATCACTATCCCGGCTTTGCCATGCCCCTAGCCCCAAAAGCCATCCACTGGGGCGGGCGGTGGACTGGAACCCCCTTCACCATTCCCTATGGAGCCCTGGTTCCAGCTGAAATCGATGGCCTATTAGCCTGTGATAAAAATATTTCAGTCACCCACATTGCCAACGGAGCCACCCGACTACAGCCCGTTGTCCTAGGCATTGGTCAGGCCGCCGGGGCCGCCGCCGCCCTGTGCACGCAACAAAAATGCCAGCCTCGCCAGCTATCCACCCGGCATTTACAGCAGACCTTACTCCAAGACCCCCAGGCCCCCGCCATGGTAGTGCCCTGTTTTGATCTATTGCCCACCGACGAGCATTGGATGAAACACCAAGAAACCTACCTAAGCCAGCCCCACACCTATCCCGACAGTGGCTTTACATACTCTTTAGGAAAAGTTCCCGCTGCCACGGCCTTATCCACCGCCGCCACAAAACCATTTCGCGGGCAGTACCAATCCGGCAAAAACAACAGCCACCAACTACTTCAACCCATGGGAAACACCGGCCCAGCCTTAACGTTAGTCGCCGTTTCTCCCCAGGCCGTCCACCAGTTGACCCAAGCAATCGACGGCAGCACCCTTGAAGTTAACGGCATTCACAATGCAGGCGGGCACTGGATTTTAGTCAACAACATCACCACAATTGATGAACTGTAGCATCCACAACAGAAAGTTCAGTGGCATCGCCTACACATTTTTCACTTAGTTTTTCCTGAGCTATTTGTCAATTCCATGTATTCAGAAAGTAGCAATACTACTCACTTTCTGACCCATGAGAACCTCTCTATCGGTAATGTCAGTTGCTGCTACCATCAGCGTTTTCAACTTCCTAGGTTTAGCTGTTACGTCCCCTCATGTGCAATTGGCTGATCGGGGCAGTGGCCGGATTCAGACAGAGCAAACCAATGACCGGGGCAGTGGCCGCATCACATCCAAACTGAATGACCGGGGCAGTGGCCGCCTTGCCTCTGACCTCAATGACCGGGGCAGTGGTCGCCTTGCCTTTGACCCCAATGACCGGGGCAGTGGTCGCATCAACCTCGAGCTAGCCGACCGG
>CALHGI010000203.1 GCA_938029995.1 uncultured cyanobacterium
TTGCGATCGTCCTTCGGGGCGATCGAGGATTGGAACAATTTCAACCATCAGTGCCAGACTGCCTATGAGATCGCCGTTGCGATCGTCCTTCGGGGCGATCGAGGATTGGAACAGCGTCAGGCAGTACCCCGCTTCGCACAAACAAGGTTGAGATCGCCCCGAAGAACGATCAAAGATTGGAACAATTATCTTCTTCTGATAGAAAGAATTGGAACTCTTCCCAAAGTGGTGACGATTATTGTTAGTTCTTAGAGAAGCCTTGTAGCATCCATAAGAAGAATCAAGGCAACACAGAGAGAAAGAGGACCATAGTTAAGGTTACAAAGAGTCCTTTATGGGGTGAGCCATTCGATAACTTGGTGGCCCAGCTTGACCGTATTTAGCCGATCAATTTCACGAATGCCGGTGGGGCTAGTGACATTTACCTCGGTTAGGTAGCCGCCAATAATATCAATGCCAACAAAGTAAAGACCGTCCCGCTTTAGGGTGGGGGCCAGCTGTTTGCAAATATCCAGTTCCCGCGCCGTAATGTCCACCTTGGCACTGCGGCCACCGACGGCCATATTGCCACGAAATTCCTTACCCGTCGGGATACGATTTACTGCCCCTAGGGGTTCACCATTGAGCAAAATAATCCGCTTATCGCCATCCTTCGCCGCCGGTAAATAGGCCTGCACCATTACGGGTTCCTGGCCCTGGTGGGTGCTGATTTCGATCATGGAATTAAAGTTGGGGTCCTCATTCCCCAAAAATAAGATGCCTTCCCCCCCTTTACCCCCCAAGGGTTTGAGCACGGCTTTCCCACCGCAGCGGTCCACCATGTCCCGAATAACGGCTTTATCTTGACTGACAATGGTTTCAGGAATAGCCCCCGTAAACTGTAGGGCATACATTTTTTCATTAGCCGCCCGGATGCCCTGGGGGGAGTTGATCACCTTGGTTTTAGCCGGGTCAACATAGTCCAGGATGTAGGTGGCGTAGAGGTAGGGCACCGTGACCGGGGGATCTTGGCGCATAAAGACGGCATCCATGGTGTCCAGGGATTGCCATTGACCATCGCCTAGGGTGTACCAGTCAGCGATCGCATCCCAGCGGTTCTCGCCTAGGGTGACGGGCACCAGCTTAACCGGGGTGAGGTGGGCCATGGCTTTGCCAGCGACGACGCCCATGCACTGCATTTGGGTGATATAGACCTGGTGGCCCAGCTCTTGGGCCGCTTCCATCATGGCGACACTGGTGTCGTGGCCGGGGTCTAGCTTGGCGATGGGGTCAATGATAAAGGCGAATTTCACAGATAGGCAGATAAGTGGGTCGGTTTGATCTTGCCATGGGTTGGCAATCTTCGGCAGTCAGCCTGATCACTTCAGAAACCTGAGCAGTTGTTTCAGTTTTTCTGTTGTGGAGCTGCGCAATTATGGTTGATCACCAGAGGTTCAAGAAAGCTTTTGGGGCAACAACATTCAGGCCCCTTTTAGGGAGGCCCCTTTTAGACCCCCCAGTTAGTTAAGGACCTATTGGCAGCGCCTCAGGCATTTTCCCCAGGTAAAACTTTGGAGCAAGTAGGGAAGTTCCATAATCAAAACTCTAGGTTTGCCAATTACAAACCTAGAGTTTCTCATTTATTGATGGACGGTACTGGGCTCGAACCAGTGACATCCTGCTTGTAAGGCAGGCGCTCTACCAACTGAGCTAACCGTCCGTGGGTTGTGCGTTTGCATCGAAATAGATAGTAACAGATGACAGGGACCAAAGGCGAACTTTTTGGCAAAGAAAATGTAATTTATGACCTGATGCCCATCGGTGAAGCCATCGACGATCGCCAAAAGCCTTATTTGGCAAGGGTTTGGACGCAGCCAACGGCTAGATGTATGCAGCCTTTGTCTGTCGATGATAGGGACCTGGGCCATCGTTGGCTAGGGCTGAGGTGGGGGATGGACCGATCAGGGGATGGGCCAGCAATCAAGGTTGCTCAGATCAAACCATTGCGAAGAGCAGCAACGCCCCGGCTTTTAAATGATAGTAATTCATTTGTATTATTAAAGCTAAGGAATCGGAGCTGTGTTGCTGGGGGACCCATGCCATCTGGAAAAGAACATGACCGTATTACGCTGTGGCTATTGCCATTGGTCGTAATCGGTACCTTTTTGATTACGGTGGATATGCCCACTGCGGTGATTGTGGCCGTTAGCTTTTTGCTCAGCGGTTTTATGATGGGGCCAGATTTAGATATTCAATCGGTTCAGTATCGCCGCTGGGGACCCATACGCTGGATTTGGTATCCCTACCAAGTTTTAGTTAAGCATCGTTCTAAATGGTCCCATGGACCGATTATTGGCACCCTTGTGCGGGTGATTTATTTAGCCGCTTGGGTGGTGCTGTTTATGGTGCTGGGGGTGCTGGCCATTAACCATCTGTGGCAGGCACAGCTGTCTTGGGCGTTAATGCGGCCCGTTTTGGGGGATTTGTTTGTGCCCTATGCCCAGGAGTGGCTGGCGCTGTTAGTCGGCTTAGAGCTAGGGGCCCTGAGCCACTACACCAGTGATTGGTTGGCCTCAGCCATAAAAAAGCAGCGGCGGCGCAGAAAGTAGTTCCCGCCGGTGAAGGATGAGGCGTAAGGCCGCTAGCGCTATACAGAACGCTACACAGGGGGGATATCTGGTAAAACGGGGCAAGGCGATCCAGTGCGCCCTGCTCTCCCATCGGTGACCTATGACTACTCATCTGCACGCTAAGACCCTAGCCGCCCTACAGCATCTGATTGAGGTTGTGGCCCAGCTCCGTAACCCCGATGGGGGGTGCCCCTGGGATTTGGCCCAGACTCCTGGGAGCTTGACCCCCTATGTGTTGGAAGAGGCCTATGAGGTGGTAGACGCCATTCAACAGGGCGATCAAGCCCATATTGCTGAGGAACTGGGCGATCTTCTATTGCAGGTGGTGCTGCAGTCTCAGATTTTTAGTGAAACAGAGACCTTTGACTTGGGGGATGTGGCCCAGGGGATTGCTGAAAAGTTAATTCGTCGCCATCCCCATGTATTTGGGGATGGGCAAGCGGCCACACCTGAGGATGTGCGGGTGAGTTGGGAAGCGATTAAGGCGGCGGAAAAGGGGGACCAGGCCGATAGCTCATTGACCGCCAAGCTGGCGACCTACGGTCGCTCCTTACCGCCCATGACGGCGACAATGAAAATCTCTAAAAAGGCGGCTAAGGCAGGATTTGAATGGAAAACCCTGGATGGTGTGTGGGACAAGGTGGAGGAAGAACTGGGGGAGTTTCGCCATGCCCTGGCCCATGAAAGTGCTGAAAACCAGGCGGCGGAATATGGGGATGTGTTGTTTAGTTTGATGCAGGTGGCGCGGTGGTGCAACATTGACCCGGTGGCGGCACTCCAGGGGACCAATCGGCGTTTTGTGCAACGGTTTGGATTGTTGGAGCAGGCAGCGGATAAGCCCATTGAGGAGCACAGTATTGAGGAACTAGAGGCGCTGTGGCAGCGGGCGAAGCGGAAGATTGCGGGAGAGGAAGTGGAGAGGGAAGAGTAGAGGGTGAAAGGGTGAAGGGGGCGGTA
>CALHGI010000204.1 GCA_938029995.1 uncultured cyanobacterium
ATCGAACGATTTCAGCCATCAGCTGAGCTACCGGTCCGGGTTACAGAGCTAGTCGATAATCCAACTGAATCAGCAGATAAAAGCGTTGTTACTCAAGCATCAGAGGCTGAGGAGCTCGGTTCTGAGTCCGTTTCAGACCCCATCAGCTACAGTGCCGCCGATCTCTTAGAGGTTCCATCCCGCTTTGGCGTCAACGCCAGCACCGCCACCAATGGTTTTGGCGAAACCATCGGCGTCCACGGCTTTATCCCCCTGGACCAGGATCTCGATGCCGACTTAAGCGAATCAGATGTGACCTTTCTCGAAGGCAACCTCCAGGTAAACGACGGCGATCCCAGCATTAGCCTCAGCCTTGGCCATCGCGGTTATCGTCGTGCCGCAGACAATCCCGACGACGAATATATCCGCGGCGGCTATATCGGCGTCGATGGCCGATTTACCGACGAAAGTAGCTTTTTCCAGCTGGCCAGTGGCTATGAACGCATCAATGACGACTGGGAGTTTCGCATCAATGGCTATCTGCCCATTGGCGATCGCACCAATACTATCCGCAGCGTTGACTTCGACACCGGTCTCGAAACCAGCAGTGGTTTCCAAGGCAACCAGCTGGTCCTATCCGCTGTCCGCGAACGCCAGCGCATCCTGCAACAAGAAGATGCCCTCGGTGGCTTTGATGCCGAATTGGGCACCAAGTTGGACGAATGGGACGGCGGTGAGCTGATGGGCTATGCCGGTGGCTATCTCCTGTCGGGCGAGGAAAGCAGCCTGGGGGGGCAACTGCGCCTAGCGGCCAAATTTGAATCCAACTTTAACGTGGGCCTCTCCCTCCAGCATGACAGTATCTTTGATACCACCATCGCCCTATCCCTAAGCGCCACCTGGCCCCAATTCCGGTTTCAAGATCAGGACGAAGCCGACTTTGCCGAGGCCTATGAAGTACCCATTCGTCTGAGAGATCCCATTTCCCGTCGTCAAAATGTGGCGGTCAATGTCATCAACGAAGAAGAAATCATCCTAGAAGACGATTCAGCCCCCCTACAAAACCCCGAAGAAGAAGAGGACTATCGCTTTGTCCATGTTAATTTGGGGGCCCCCGAACAGGACGGCATTGGGTCTCCCGGTAGCTACGAAAGTCCATTCACAACAGTAGAAGACGCCATTGCGCTAGTTAACAGTGACCCCGCCACCTACAGCGATGGCAACACCATTATTTATGTCGACGGTGAAAATGCCACCGGAATCACGATTCCCGGTTTTACTATCCCAGACCGGGTGCGCGTCCTTTCCCAGGGCCCTGAGCAAGTGATTGGCGGTATCGAGTTTCCAGGCTTCCCCTCCGTCGATACTCGATTACCCTTCGCCCAGGATCAAAACTTTAACGTTGCGTCCAATGCGCCCAACGCCAACGGCATTACGGTCCTCCTGCCAGATTCCGGTGATGGTGTCTTTCCCTCCATTACCGGTGGGGCCGATGACTTAGTCACCCTCGGTAACCAGACGGTACTGGCAGGCTTCCAGATTGATGGAGCCACCCAACATGGTGTAACAGGTAGCGATATCAGCAACATAGAATTGCGCAACAACCTGATTTCCAATTCTGGCGGCAGTGGCATCTTCCTAAATAATGTCGGCGGCAGTGCCATCCTATTTGACAACGTGGTAAATAACTCCGCCGACCGTGGCATCTTTGTCGAAAATGCTACAACAACTCCCCTGGAGGTAGCCATTGCTGGCTTTGACCTCAACAATAACCGGGTGGGGATGGACTTTTCCTCCCTTGCCACAGCCGGTGCCGAATTTCCCAGCCAAATTATATGGATAGGCCCCAGTGTGACCGCGAATACTAGCACGGGGTTACTGGGCAGTACTCCCCTCACCAATAGCATTCTCAATAGCACCGATGAGGGACTAGTGCTACGGGCCGAAGGTGATGCCCTAACGGCTTCCAGTACTCAGCAGCTAGTGGTGGTCGACACCACCATTGACCAAAGTGGCGGCGATGGTCTCCAAGTGATTGCCGATGTAGGTGTGCATCAACAGTTGTTCGGCCTTGACAACGCCATCATCACCAACAATGGAGGGAATGGTATCACCATTGTCAACGGTGATACTGCCATCAATGGCAGCGTCACTACCGCCACCCCCGATGCCGCATCCCCCCAAGAAATTGTCATTGTCAATAGTGAAATTGCCAATAATATCCTGGATGGTATCGACGTTACCCTTACGGATGCCGGTGCCCAGGAACTGGTGATTCAGGATAACCAAATTATCAACAATGGTGGCAACGGCATCGACTCCACTGCCGATACTGCTACGGTCCAAGAATGGCGCACAGACAATGACACCGGAGCCCTGGGCGTAAGTGGCAATACGATAACGGGTAATGGCTTACAGGCGATCTCCATCGATCTAGAGAACGTGGCCACCTTACCGATTGTGGGTATTGGCAACAATGACCTATCGGGCAATGGTGTCGGTCCTGACATTGAAATCAACACCCTCAATTCATTGCCAGCCGGTGGTGTAAATGCCTGTGTGGTGGTGACCAATAATGTTGCACCCCAGGGTATTCAGTTGACAGCGCCAGATCCGGTCTTGTCCGGTGGCATTGCGTCAGTCCAGGTAGAGAATTTGCCTGATTTAACGGCAGATACCAATGTCTTCTTCCTAGTAGATGACTTGACCCTAGGATTAACCCCAAGTACAGCGGCCTACATTCTGCCACCTAGTAACTGTAACGAGTAAATCCACCTAGGGGCAGGAAATTCACCATAGAAACCCGTGCTTTTCTAGTCTTATTTTCCTGTTTCTGGGCCGTTGATCCGCATCTTCTGCGATGTCACTCACTTTTTGCTCCTTCCGGTTTTTTCTCGCACCATAGTTCGCTCAGAGCGATGAATCATAACGGTTGTACCCATCGCGTCAGTCACACTCTCTGCACCCATTCCTAAGCAAATTCGATAGCCACCACCTATTTTGTTGTGATGTCGTTTTCTGCTTGTGATCTTTTGTACTTTCCTGTCACTCTTAATCAAAGAAACCCATGGATAATCAGGCTTTCAGAACTGCATCTCTTCTGTTTATCGACGCTACTGTCGAAGCGCCACAGAAGTTGCTAGAGGGGCTTCAGCCAGGAGTGCAAGCCCATATTCTAGATGCCCATCAAGACGGCATCCAACAAATCACCAACCAATTAATCTCCCTCTCCTGCGAGGAGAGGGCCGGGGTGAGGTCCAACTCCCTCTCCTCCCAGGAGCCCTCCCAGGAGAGGGCCGGGGTGAGGTTACACATCGTCTCCCACGCCATCCCCGGTAGCATCCGCCTTGGCAACACCCACCTCAGCCTAGATACCCTTGACCGTTACACCGAGCAGCTAAAATCCTGGTTCAACCCCCCTCTCCTCGAAGGAGAGGGCCAGGGTGAGGTCTCCTTCTACGCCTGCAACCTAGCCGCTGGTGACGCCGGTCAAGAATTCCTCACCAAGCTTCACCACATCACCGGAGCCACCATCCACGCCTCCACCACCAAAATCGGCAACGCCACCCTCGGCGGCAATTGGGATCTAGATGTTGTTTATCCCTCCACCTCCGGGATGAGGCTTAACCCCCTCTCCTCCCAGGAGAGGGCCGGGGTGAGCTTCTTCTCCGCCACTGCCCTCGCCACCTATCCTGAAGTTCTTCCCGACACTGATGGAGATGGAGAGGACGACGCCACTGACCTAGACGATGACAACGACGGCATCCTCGATGTAGTAGAGTCCCCCGGATCTGTTGGCCAAAACAGCGGCATTGACGGAGCCCTCTTAGCGACCCAAGTCTCATTCGACATCACCAGTGCCGATCCATCCTCCAGCACTGAAGATCACATACTGAATTCCATTACCATCACGGGCACGGCAGGGGGCGTCCTGGACGGAACCTATAGCGATTTGATTGTTCCGGATAGCTACACCAATGGCTTTACTGGTTCTCCAGATGCTACCGACGTGCAAGAAATTTTAGACTCTGCCCTTCAAGGTGATATTGGCAACCCGACTTACGATGCTGATGTTTTAGACGCATTTCAAAGTCGTAACCTCAACCATTTTCAATGGTTAGATACCC
>CALHGI010000205.1 GCA_938029995.1 uncultured cyanobacterium
TTGGAGGAGCATTTTGCCGGGACAAATACGAACTTTGTGGGCTATCTCGGTGGTGAGGAACTCGCCTCGGCCTATGCCTCTGGAGATGCGTTTATTTTCCCGTCTCGCACTGAAACCCTGGGGCTGGTGCTACTCGAAGCAATGGCGGCAGGCTGTCCCACGGTGGCGGCCAATGCGGGGGGCATACCGGATATTGTCACCGATGGCACCAATGGCTTTTTGTTTGACCCCCACGACGACGAAGGGGCCATTAAGGCCACCCAGCGGTTATTGGCAGCCCGGACGGAAAATGAGCTACTGCGCCGCAATGCTCGCATGGAAGCGGAGCGTTGGGGCTGGCGCGGAGCCACTCAGCAATTGCAAAAATTCTATGCTGAGGTGTTAGCGATGGATGTGCCCATGGTGGCTTAGGACACAATGGGGTTAGTCAGTTTGCCCGATGTGGAATCAGGCATAAACCTGTTGAAGTATATGAAGATAGTTTGATAGATGAAATCGCTAGCCTTTGCGATCGCACCTATCATCATTTTTCAGGAATACATACTTACTGTGAATTACCCAACTCTGCTAAAGAGTGACATCGATATCTGGAACCAGTATCGCCAGCGTCACCCCAAGACTCCCTGTAGTCTGGCAGAGCAAGATTTAAGCCAGGGCTATTTTTTTGAGGGTAATTTTAGAAACGTTGACCTACAAGGGGCGAACCTCAGGCGCGCCTGCCTGATTGGGGCAGATTTACAAGGGGCGAACCTGACGGGGGCAGACCTGCGAGACGCATACCTAGATGATGCCAATGTGCGGGGGGCCAATCTGAGCCATGCGGATCTGACCGGAGCCCACATCGCCCGAGTGGACTTGCAACAGGCCACCCTCACCGGGGCTCTACTGGCGGTTAGCCAAGATAAGACTGAAAGCCCCCCTCCACAAAAGCCTGATGCCCCTCCCCAACACCATCCCCCCCGGTCCATCGCTGACCTATTAGGCCCCCTCATTTATCGGCTCATCCAACACCCAGCAATCGGCCTGGGGGCCATAGCACTGGGTCTAGCATTGGTGACCATGGGGAAGGTAACCACCACCGCCATCACCCCCATGGGCAAATTAATACCGGCTGACCCTGGGCAACCGTTAACGGTCATTCCTCCGGCCCAGTTAGCATTGGCCAAATCCTTTGAGGGCAACGGTCAGGTGTGGGCCGTCGCCACCCATACTGATCCAAATGGCCGTTCTCTGTTAGTGGGCGGAAAGGACAACGGTCAAATTGAAATTTGGGATCGGGAAACCGGAGAAAACCTGCGCACCCTAGTTGGCCATAACGATACGGTCAGAACCCTAGCGGTATCAGCATCCGGCCATTGGTTAATCAGTGGCAGCGGCGATGGACTTAAGGTATGGCGGCTGGAAACCGGCGAACTGATTTACACCCTGCCCACCAATCGGCAATCCCCCATTTGGTCCGTGGCCATCAGCCCCGACGAACGCACCCTGGTGAGCAGCGATTACGACGGCAATATGACCGTGTGGGATTTTAGCGCTGGCCAGGCCCGCTATACCATCTCCCTTGGGGTACCAGTGTGGTCAGTCAAAATTGCCCCCGATGGTCAATCGTTTATCAGTGGCAGTAGCGATCGCATCGTCCGCCAGTGGGATTTAGCCACGGGCACCCTGCTGAAAAGGTTCACGGGCCATGGCGACGCCGTGCGCTCCGTGGCCATCAGCCCCGATGGCAAAACCCTAGCCAGCGGCAGCTGGGATCAAACCATCAAACTATGGGACATGGCCACGGGCCATTTACACACCACCCTCAGCGGCCATGACGATCGGGTGGTCACCCTGGCCATTAGTCCCGACGGCAAAACCCTAGCCAGCGGCAGCATAGACAATACCCTCAAACTATGGGATCTCCCCAGCCAACAGCTCACCAAAACCCTCGATAGCAACGTCAACTGGATTTTAGCCGTTGCCTTTGATTCCCTAGAGCAAACCCTGATTAGCAGCGGCAAGGACCAACCGGTGAAAGTTTGGCAGTAAAGAAAGTGTGGCAGTAAAGATTGAGTACCCAATGAGAATACTCAATGGCAGTCCTAAACAGGGAGGAGCCGTTGGCCCGTTGCCCGGAGGCACCAAGGCAGGCCTCAAACCGCCAGGGCAATCATCACCCCCGAACGGGGGGACAAACGCACCTGATTTTCAGGACCAAGAGCCTGGCGATCTCCCCATAAAACCAGCGCATCTTTCCCCAGCCCTGGCACAGACACTTGCCCCCCAGCTTCCCCTGCATTGATCACCACCACAATTTTCTCCCGAGTATCCGTGCGAGAAAAGGCATATAGTTCACCCACCGCCGCCACGGTCTCATAGGTACCCGTACACAGCACCGGATGCTGATGCCGTAACGCAATCAGCTCCTTATGCAACGTTAGCAGGGGACCGTTCCAATCTGTTTGGGCCGGAAAACTACGGCGACAGTCCGGATCGTGGGCCCCGGCCAGCCCCACCTCATCCCCATAGTAAATACTCGGCGCCCCCGGAAACGTCATCTGCAACAACACCGCTAGCTCAAAACTGCGCTGATCGTGATCAATCACCGTCAGGGCCCGGGCCACATCATGGCTCGACAACAGATTTAGCTGGGTCAGCTGAATTTCCCAAGGATACAACGCCAACAACTCTTCTATTTTCTGCCCATAGCCCTGGGCATCCAAGGCCGGATAGGGGAAATAGGCCGGCCTTTCCACCAACTCCATCACCACCTTATCCTTGGCCGTAAATGCCAACGCTGGCCCCGTAAAGAGATAGTTCATCACCCCATCGAACTGGGTACCATCCAGCCACTGGCGGGCATCGGTCCAAACTTCCCCCACAATATAGGCCTCTGGATTAATTGCCTTGACCCGCTGTCGAAACTCCTGCCAAAACCCTTCCGCCTTCACGTCAAACGGAACATCCAGCCGCCAGCCATCAATGCCTTGGTTGAGCCAGTACTCGGCTATTTGCATGATGTACTCCCGCGCCTGGGGATTGTCATGGTTAAACTCCGGCAATGCCCGGTTGTCCCACCAGCTCTCATAGTTAGCGGGCTTCGCACCGTCATAGGCAGACAGGGGCCACTTTTCAACTTTAAACCAGTCTAGCCAGGGGGAATGGGGACCGTTTTCAAGAATGTCATTAAAGAAGAAAAAGCCCCGGCTGGCATGGTTAAAAACACCATCGAGAACAACTTTAATATCACGCTGGTGGGCAGCCTCTACCAGGTCCGCAAAGGCTTGGTTGCCCCCCAAAAGCGGGTCCACCTGATAGTAGTCATGGGTATGGTAGCGATGGTTACTGGCAGACTGAAAGATGGGGGTGAAATAGATGGCATTGACCCCCAGATCTTGAAGATAATCCAGGTTCTCAGCCACCCCCCACAGGTCCCCACCTTTATAGCCACTGAGGGTGGGTGGGGCATTCCAAGCTTCCAAGGGCACCTGCATGGCTGGGGGGAGCGGCCGCCGCTGGGTCCGGGCAAAGCGGTCGGGGAAAATTTGGTAGAAGACGGCATGTTTAACCCAGTCAGGGGTTGGGATTTGCATGGAAGCGATGGCATACTGCATCGCTTAGGGTAACGGGTGGTTGAGAAAAATGGCCCGGTTATTAGGATGGTTAAAGAATAGGGGGGATTAATCGGGGAATAAACCAGCGGCAGGGCCTCAATTTAGACCACTCCCAGGGCCATGGGCCCTGCTAAATGCTGTGGGTCTAAACATGGGGCCTAAACATAGGGCCTAACGCCAAGTCTGCAGCCACCACCCATGGTCTGAACCATGGGCACCAAGCTATATATTAAGGGTTGGCACTGCTGAGCTTCGGGATGATTTAATCTGCAAGCGTTGGATATATCGCGCCATTTTCACGTCGGTTCATCCCCTCAATCAGCCACGGCAAATGGTTACCATCGATTAGATATCCGATGGTTGGGTGTGTTCCTGATAACTTTTGTAGTGGCGCACTTGTAGTAGGTCGCTTTATAGCTGCCAACGGCCTGGACCATGGGGCTATGTCGCGCGCCCTATTCTAGCCAGATTTTATTAGCCTTTTACTTCCCCATCAGATGCCATCCCCAGCACATCCATCGGGTCAACCTCAGCTTAAAGGCATTCGCGGTGCGTTTCTAGATTTTATAGACGATCCCTTTTACGTCTCCGCAGGGGACAGCGTGCGCTACATAGCCGATGGGCTAATGGTGC
>CALHGI010000206.1 GCA_938029995.1 uncultured cyanobacterium
GTTGGGTCTCTTGCCCAGGGGCCGCAACCTCTAACAAATCACCATCCACCCGCAAGGTACTAACCGGCCCACCGTCAGTACGAGCCAGCAACATCCCTTCCACACTCAAGTGAATCACCGCAGCCGACCCGGCAATGATGATCACCAGCCCCCAATGGGCAATGGCGAATCCAACCTTACGGGCCCCCTTCCAGGGGTAACGCATCAACGTTGACACACTCAGGTTGGTGGCCAGAAGAAACATTAACGCCCCAAACCAAGGACTCTTATAGATCTCTTGCTGGACGACGGACGACCCGACTTCAGCCTCATAAAAGGTAGCTCCGATTAAGATCGAACCGATCACCAACAGCAGGGGGACAGCCAGCCTAATGGAGCCGATAAATTGAAACACTGCAGAGGTCATAGGGTAAAAGCTATTGCTGATTTAGAACAGGGGCCGATCCGAAGACAAGGCATTGGACCAGGGAGATTAGGGTTACATCACATAAACAGGAAGAACATTAGAAAATATTCAAATATGATCTGGAGACTATCGAAAACGTATTCATCGGCACAGTCAGCAAATAACTAACAATATCCATGCGACAAATTCACCCATTAATCTTCACCGTGAACCCAGGTCTTTTTTGTACCTATATATACAAAAAGCCAGCACTTAATTAGTTGCACCCCAAGATTATTCCAAATTCGCATCAATCTATGCGAATAAACGCAACAAACCACTAATTCCCCTCACTGTTGGGTGTGAAGAACATCACTTCATCTAGGGTCACTGAAGTTCTAAAACCCTCTATTTTCCTGATTTTTTGCTAAATAAAACCACCTAAGGATAATCAATTACCCAATTTTCTTCCACAGAAACAAGATCGATTGACTTATTGCAATTGATAAATGCAATAAGCGGATTTTTCTGTTGTTTTGGTATCTGAAGCCACAAAAAAATAGTTGAGATCACAATACCTTGATACTCGAACCAATGAATTTTCAAACAGATTAGAGGTGATAAATTATTGCCTCAAATTGTTGACTTCACCTTGGTTTAATTTGCTATTCAATACCCCTTAATGTTCTAGAGCGACTGCTTTGGAGTTTCTCTCAATGGGTGTTGAAGTAGAACTGTTGCAATCATCACCCATAGAGCGGCGATCGAGCTGATTGAGTTCCCACTACTCTTAACTTTCAGCGCATTCTAAACCTTGGGTTTCCTTGAAAGCGAAACTTGTTACGCAAACTTGTCGGAGTGAAACTAGTAGGCATGTCCTTAAATGTTGAGTTGTTGGAGCAAAGTTTTGAACTGGTCAAGCCCCAGGCAGATGAGTTAATTACAAGCTTCTATAACAATCTATTCACAGACTATCCAGCGGCTAAGCCCCTGTTTGAGCATTCCAATATGGCCAAGCAGAAACAGATGCTCAAAGGGGCACTGGTGATGGTCGTTGAGAACCTGAGGAAGCCGGACGTGCTGAGTGATGCACTTAAGGGTTTGGGTGCTCGCCACGTTAAGTATGGTGCACTGCCAGAACATTATCCCCTAGTGGGCAACAGCTTGCTAAAGGCCCTGGAGCAACATGCAGGTGACGCCTGGACGTTTGAACTGAAGGAAGCCTGGGCGGGAGCCTATGGGGCCATCACCGAGCTGATGCTTGAGGGGGCCGACTACACGTCGGCAGAGGTAGCCCTAGAAAACGCTCCTGCTCCAGCGGCCAGCGAGCCTTCAGACGGTGGCCTCAACGTTGACCTGCTAGAACAAAGTTTTGCCCTAGTAGCTCCCCAAGCAGATGACCTGGTGTCAACCTTTTACAACCACCTGTTCACCGACTATCCAGCGGCTAGGCCTTTGTTTGAGCATACCGATATGGCCAAGCAAAAGAATATGCTCAAGGGTGGCTTGGTGATGGTGGTCGAAAACCTGCGTAAGCCCGAAGTGCTCAGCAAGGCTCTCAAAGGATTGGGCGCACGCCACGTCAAGTACGGGGCAGTACCTGCCCACTATCCCTTAGTGGGCAGTAGCTTACTCAAAAGTCTTGAGGAGTATGCTGGCCCCGCCTGGACTAGCGATGTCAAGAATGCTTGGGTGGATGCCTATGGCGTCATAACTGAGCTGATGCTCGAAGGTGCCGAGTATGACAAACAAGACATTCAGCTGGAGGCTGCTGTCCCAACCGAATCCCCCGAGGGAATTGGCATGGGCACAACAGCTGGCATCATCGGTGGTGGGACCGTTCTTATGGTGCTACTGCTAATTTTGCTTTAAAGGTGGCAGCTTAGGAGTTGGATGGCAAGGATTTTGGGTCGGCGACTAGGTAAATGGGTGTCCTTGAGGACCGGTATTATACTGGCGGTCATCATTCTGTTGCTATGGGTTTCGGCAGCATTCGCCCTAGATCAGAAACAAGTGTTCTTACCCGGTGAGACATCTGAGGGGCACCATATATTTGAAGCCTCATGTGCATCTTGCCATGAGGGCTTTAAACCCGTTAGCAATGAAACCTGCACCCGTTGTCACCAAGCTGAGCTGACTGACGATGTCCATGGCACGAAAAAGTTTCGAGATCCCCGTTGGGCTGAATATTTAGAGCGGGTGGATGTTCTCACCTGCACGGCCTGTCATAACGAGCACGTTCACATGTTTGACCGGGGGGTAAATCTTCAACCTGAACTCTGCATGGCTTGCCATGAAGAGCTTACAACCACCCAGCTGAAAAGCCATGAAGGGTTTGCCGCAGATGGTTGTTGGACCGCAGGTTGCCATAACTACCATGATCATCGCACCATCTCCACTGGTTTCCTACGCCAAAATATTGGTGAGCCTGATATGTTACCCGTTCAGGTATTGCCGGACCGGGTGGTGACCACATCCTTGGACAAGGCTCCCACCCCCGATCTCACCCAAGAGTTTTTGGGAGGTGGCTCATGATCATCCGTCAATCCATCGGTTCAGTGCTGCGTTCCTTGATGGCCATTGCTTTGGTGGCTGTGCTCGTGTTGGGATCTGGCTTAACCGCCAGGGCAACGACACAGCAGGAGTTAGATGAGATTACGGCCCAGTGGCAAACCAGTGCCCATGGCCTAAACGATGTTAACTGTGCTAGCTGTCATCAAAACAAGGAAACCAAGGAATTTATCGAAACTCCAAACCACGAGAGCTGCCAATCTTGCCATGAACAATCAGTGGATACGTTTCTATTGAGCAAGCATGGTATTCGCCTCTTGGAAGAGAAATCTCCCTTAACTCCAGCCATGGCCAGGCTACCCATGAAGCACGAGGCGATGGATCAGCAGATGAACTGTAATGCTTGCCATAACGTTCATTCTGCCAACACCGTTGAAGCTTCTGTGGATGCTTGCTTAACCTGCCACAATGACAATCACTCCCTGAATTACCAAAATTCAAAGCATGCCGAGCTATTTGCCGACAGTAAAGAACTACCTCGCCCTGGCGCTGGTGCCGTAAGCTGCGCCACCTGTCACTTGCCCCGGGAAGTCGACGACCGACTGGAGACCCCCATTGTGTATGTAAACCACAACAACACCTATAATCTCAAGCCCCAGGACCGCATGGTGGGCGATGTGTGTATGAACTGCCACGGCATTGAGTATAGCTACAACAGTATTTTCGACCCTGAGCTGGTCGAAGCCAATTTTGACCGTTCTCCAACCCTCGAACTGCAAACTTTTGACCTTATGAAGGCTGCGGAAGAGCGGAGAACGGGCAATACCTCTAATTAACGGATTGCCCGCTAATTAGATTCCCTCTGTGTAATAAACCACGTCCTTAAAACCTGTTGATTTTCTTCAAGAGAACGCAAGTTCTGGACAACGAAACAATTATCCGGATGTACCAGGAGATAATTCAAATGTTGACAAATTGGATGCAGCGCATTCGTGCTCGAACCATCGCCTTATTAAGTTTGGCGGCTGCCGTTTGCTTTACCGCTGTTGCTTGTAGCGGTGGCGGTGGCTCTACGGTGGCCACGGCTACGGGTCCAAGTATTTCCCCTGACCTTGTTGCTGACTATATCCATACGGTGCTCGCTGCTGACCGTACCGCCTATACCAAGCACGTTGTTAGCCGTGTGAAAAAGCTTGAAGGTAAGGAAAAAGAAAAGGGTGTGCTGGATGTCGAGTCGACTGAAGGCTGGCAGCAAACTGACGGCATTCCCCTTCCCGCTCAGATGTTCCGTTTGGGTTATGAAATTGCCAATGAATCTGGCCTGTTTACCTACGGTCTGATTTCCCCCTGGTTTATTAATGACAACCACGGTCCTAAGAGCGAGTTCGAAAAAGAAGCCATGGATGCCATGGTGGCTTCTGGTGAGCCCTACAAGGGTTATCAAGAGGTGGGTGACCAGGCTTATTTCTCTGCCATGTACCCTGACAAGGCCGTTGCCGAAGCCTGTGTCAGCTGCCACAACACTCATCCCGTTCACCTTGAGCGCTATCCCGACAAGGTATTTGAATTGGATGAAGTGATGGGTGGCGTTGTGATCAACATTCCTGTTGATAGCATCCCTGCTGCCTAAATTTAGCCTCTCTCAACCCATGGATTGATTGATTTCTGTCTTTCCATAGGACTCACAACATTAGGGATAGTGATATTACAGCTTGCCCATTGCCCTATCCCTAATGTTTTCCCAATTACTATTTGCTACTTAATGCGACTTAAGGGGTAATGAAGCC
>CALHGI010000207.1 GCA_938029995.1 uncultured cyanobacterium
GGCATGCTGCCTGGCCCTGTTTGGCCCTTGTCCTAATCCAATTCAATAATATCTGGAAAAATATTCGGGGAAAACATCTCCCACAGCGCATCTTGGTAGGGCGCGTAGAACACCATTTGTTTATGGGTTATGTAGTCTTTAAACTCCCGTGCCAGCAGATGTAACATCTGCCTGACCAGCTCCCAATTGACCTTTAGGGTGGGATAGAGCATGACACACAGGGGAAAGAGCTCCTCTTGGATGGCATCCAAACGCTGTTCTAAAACACAGGTCCACAGATAAACCTGAAACATTTCAGCATCCCGAATACTAGAGACTCGAACTGAGGGATGATCGAGCCGGTCCGTGTAGGAACGATAGTTGGGATATAGCTGGTTAACGCGGGTAACGACATTGGTCGCAATGACCGTGACATGGGGCAGTAACGTTTGAATAACGTTTAACCGTTCATCTCCATAGTCGTATTGAGCGGCCGCCTGATAAGCCCGTTGAAGGGGCATATACAGGTGATCGTCAATCACTTTGAAATAGGACATGAGCAAGGCGCGCTCGGTGCTGGGCGCATTCTTTAGCAGGATTTCTCCGCAGTAGTGAAACTGCATGCTGACAAACCCAATCAGCCTAGGGTCTATGGCGGTGTACTGCTGCCGGAGTTGTCCCAAGGTGGAGGATATTTGGACGGATAAACGCTGGGGGGAAACTTCCTTGCCATAGGCCGTCAGGGCCTTGAGATAGATGGTGTGGACATCCTTGGACACCTTCCACGGGTCGATCAGTGTGGCATTGATCCCATGCCTTTGCACTTCATAGGCCAGTAAGGATTCCGTTAGGTGCCAAGCCTTGGCACTGGCCGTTCTCAACTCCGAGACTAGCCGTTTCACAATAATGACGCGGGGCTTGACCTCGAACCCATTGGCCCAGGACTGGCTGTGGGCCTCCAAGCTTCCCAAGTACTTCTTGGCCCAAAGTTCTGCCATCTTGGCTGGGGAAGCCAATGAAGAAGATGGGGTATTGGACGTCTGTATCCCGTCTAGAGGCTCCATGGGTATCACTTGAAGAAAAACGCTTGGCTACATAGGGGACACGCAATGTGGTTCTACGTTTACTAAAAGCGATATGGGACCACTGAAGGACAGACCGCGACATCAGGATTGGTGTGGAAACTGACAGTAGCGCTCGTTTATAGCTTGTTTAACCCATCGACTAACCCGCAGGAAGTAAAAAACAATCCGCCTCACCCTTTCTGAAGGATAGCGCCATACGTCTGTTTACTTAGACGCCATCGTTACTATTTAACTAGACGTCATAGTCATTTCCATTGATACGGTGCGCCATGAAATGGGGCGACTTAACCTCAGGGGTGACTGACCCAAACTGTTGTTACATTCGTTGCTCAAAACCCGGATGTAACAATGCGCTCTGCTACAGTCTGTTTCATTTTTGTTACATCTGTAGGAGTGTGTCCGGCGGGCTCAAATTAGCGTGATAGCATACGAACCATAGCTTTTTAATCGAATTGGAGAAAAACACCTTGGCACTTCGGGTTGCGGTTGTTGGAGGCGGTCCGGCAGGCTCTTCTGCTGCTGAGACGTTAGTAAAGGCAGGCATTGAAACCTATCTATTTGAGCGAAAGTTAGACAATGCTAAGCCCTGTGGCGGAGCCATCCCCCTATGTATGGTGGATGAGTTTGATTTACCTCCAGAAATCATCGATCGCCGCGTGCGTAAGATGAAGATGATTTCCCCCTCAAACATTGAGGTGAACATCGGTAGCACCCTTAAGGATGACGAGTACATTGGCATGTGCCGTCGTGAGGTGTTGGACGGCTTTTTGCGCGACCGAGCTGAAAGGCTGGGCGCCAAGGTGATTAATGGCACCGTGCATAAGCTAGAGATCCCTGGCAATGATAAGGACCCCTACACCCTGCACTACGCTGACCATTCCAATGGCACTCTCCAGGGTGATGCTAAGACGCTCCAAGTGGACATGGTGATTGGTGCCGATGGTGCCAATTCCCGCGTCGCTCGCGCCATTGATGCCGGGGACTATAACTATGCGATCGCATTCCAAGAGCGCATCCGCATTCCCGAAGACAAGATGGCCTACTACGAAGAACTGGCGGAAATGTATGTCGGCGACGACGTATCCCCCGACTTCTATGCTTGGGTATTCCCCAAGTATGACCACGTGGCTGTGGGTACTGGCACCATGCGAGTTAACCAAGCGAAAATCAAGCAGCTACAAAAAGGCATCCGCGAGCGGGCGGCCAAGCGGCTTGAAGGTGGCGAAATCATCAAGGTGGAAGCCCATCCAATTCCTGAGCACCCCAGACCTCGCCGCGTTGTAGGTCGTGTTGCCCTAGTGGGTGATGCTGCCGGTACCGTAACCAAGTCCTCCGGTGAAGGAATCTACTTTGCCGCCAAGTCTGGTCGCATGTGTGCCGAAACCATCGTTGCACTATCCAACAGTGGTGAGCGTGCCCTGACCGAAGCCGAACTCAAGACCTACATTAAGGATTGGGATAAGCAGTACGGTATTACCTACCTGGTGCTCGATATCCTACAGCGTGTGTTCTATCGTTCCGACGCCACCCGCGAAGCCTTTGTTGAGATGTGCTCTGACATCGACGTGCAAAAGCTGACATTTGACAGCTATCTGTACAAAACCGTTGTCCCCGCTAACCCTATTACCCAGATGAAGATTACCGCCAAGACCATTGGCAGTCTGATTCGCGGTAATGCCTTGGCACCGGCTGAATACTTCCCCGTTGAACCGATTATTAAGTAGATTGGTCCCACGCGAAAACAACTAAAAGTCCGCCGGTTGAACTACAGCTCAACCGGCGGACTTTTTTATGGGGCCGCCATTATTGCCTCGACCTTAGGTTGTCCATCGCTGCTATGTGTTCAAACCATTGCTGAGGTAGGCGGCATAAGGAGCGGAACGAGCTCAGTAGGTTGTGCGCCGCCGATAAAAAACCATTAAAAAAGGAGCCGCCCCGGGCTCCTTTTTTCGGTGTATTGACGATGCTGTAGTGCCATACCTCCACATGTACAGCAGCGATGAAACTTAAACACTGAGATGTTTTCTCCTAATGTCCGCTTGAGTTAGTAAGACCTTAGCTAGCTGCACGATTAGCGTAAAGCTGCTCATCCTGAGGGAGCTCCAGGCAATAGCCAGCGCCGTAGACAGTCTTAATAAATTTGGGATGGCGTGGGTCCGGTTCCAACTTAGTTCGCAGGTGGCGAATGTGGACCCGAATAGTTTCAATGTCGTCGTTCGGGTCATAACCCCAAACTTCCTTCAGAATTTCACTGGGGGCGACTGTCTGACCATGGCGCTGGAGGAGGCAGTGCAGTAGTTCAAATTCTAAGTGGGTTAGTTTGACAGTCCGCTCAAACCAAATGGCTTCAAACCGTTCCGGAACCAAGGTTAATGGGCCATGGTTAAGGATTTCGCTATGCTTTGCAGCCTGGGGAATACGGTCAGTGCGTCGTAGTAACGCCCTAACGCGGGCCAACATTTCCTCTAATTCAAAGGGCTTAGTCAGGTAATCATCGGCACCCGCATTAAATCCGTCAACCTTATCTTGGGTTTGTCCCAAGGCCGTTAACATCAATACCGGGATATCCGCTGTTCGCTCATCGCGGCGAACACGCTGGCAAACGGTGAGGCCGTCCACCTTAGGCAACATCAGGTCAAGCATAATCAGATCGGGCAAGAGCTGCACGGCGAGTGCTTGACCCTTAATCCCGTCCTCAGCCTGACTGACATCATATCCAGCCATTTCCAGGTTAACTGCTACCAGTTCTGAAATAGCCGGATCATCATCGACGACAAGTATACGAGGCATCTTAAAAAGAGAGATTTTGCTATATGGAATTTAGAAACTCATATGCTAGATATGGCCTCAAAACTCGTTCCTCGCAAAACCGTAGGTTAAGAAGAGGAGACAAATTTTATCCCAAATCTATACTATCGCTACAATCCGTTACCTAAACGATACCTTAAGGTTTAATTCACGTTATGGCTGGGCTTGGGGTGCTTTTCTGACCCTGGTCTGGGGTGTCAATCCGTTGCGGGATAGGGCTTCCGAAAACTATTAGTCTCTGGATAAAGAATTTTATTTGGCGGAGTACAGGGCGGCGAAATGGCACTGAAAACCGATATAGCCCCAGAGGAGGCATTCAGAGCAAGCATGCGGATCAGACGTTAGCTCATAGCTATCG
>CALHGI010000208.1 GCA_938029995.1 uncultured cyanobacterium
GCTGGCCTCACCCATGCAAAAACAGTTAATGAATGGTGCCATGATGACTGGTTTAGATGACTGATGGAGGGGATGAACCGCTCTGGCAATTGATGTAATACCGCAGAGGTTTTCAGAAGCAAGCATGCGCAGGATCAGCAAGGCCCGAATGATCCTCAAAATGAGAATCGACAGTTAACATCCCTAAGGGATTCACTGTCAAAACTGGGGGTATTGATCAGCACTGTATGCTTCGAACGTTCATAGAGAGGAGCCCGGCCAGCATAAATATCAGACGCGGAATGATTATTGGGCGGGAAGGCTAGCGATAGTCGCTCATCAGACCAGGAGAGATTGGCGCTTTCCCAACTGTTGGGGCCTAGGTTGTCACAATAGCGATAAATCTGTTGACAAAAGAGTCCCGTGGGGTCACATTCCACCAGCACTAGCTGTCCTTGGAGATCCATGCTCATCATGTAACCCGCATGGTAGCTTTTGTTCCAGTCTTTTACCTTGAGGCTATCTGCTGCTGCAAAAGAGAAACCACCGACGGGAATCAATGAAACGCACAGCACTAACAATATTGAAAATGCGATCACGCTTTTTTGCTTGATCCGTTGGGGAAAACGCTTAACCATGAGCAAAACCCACCAGATATCCAACAAAATTGCCAGGGCTAGTAACTTTAGTAGGCCTAGGGGACCGAAGATAAATAGGGTGGGGACCATGACAGCCGTGGTGGCCAGCAGCATTAGCCCCAAGAACGTGGACCATCGGCGGTTAATCCCTCGCAGTGTAATGACGGGAAACACAACACAGGTTGGGATGATGACTAATAAGAGACACCAAAAAGCCGGTAAAGCAAAACGATGGAACTGAATAGCAAGCCGGTATGGACCTGGGGCAAGGCCATGGATAAAGGATAGATCCCAGATTAGAAAGCTGAAAAAGAGCAGCAGTCCTAGCCAGCTGATGTGCTCAAAACGAGTTTGGCGTTGCCACCGGGAATAAACAGAACGTAAAAGCGGCATGAAAAGGGCATCGGTAATAACGCGGCTGACCTATACTTCACCCATAACTGGCCCTATTTCAGATGCCTATGGCAAATTCTGTGGTGTCCGCATCATGACTGTTTATGAAACACCAGGGAAAGATTATTGGCAGGCATTTCAATGAACTCTGTCAAGGCTAGCTGATGGGCTTTGGCACTGGCTTCAACCGCGTCCATATCCCTTACGCCCCAGTCGGCATTTTGCTCTTTGAGCCAGGTGTCAAATGTGTCATTGCTCGGAGCGGTGTGTTTTCCCTCTCGCTTAAAGGGACCGTATAAATACAGCACGCCCCCCTCAGGTAAAACCCGCCCAGCCCCAGCCATCAATGCCTCACAGGCTGCCCAGGGGGCAATGTGGATCATATTGATGTTGACGATGGCATCAATGGAGCGTTTATCATCCATTTCCACTGGCCATGGAGTCTTGCAAGTGTCCAGGGGGATGGCTGGGAGCAAATAGCGGGCGTGGGTGGCTTGCTGCCAGGCGGCAATACTTTTGAGCATGGGGGTGCTAATGTCGCTGGGTAGCCAGCGCCGTGGGGCTAGCTTGGGGGCAAAGAAGCTGGCGTGTTCGCCGGTGCCGCTGGCGATTTCTAGGACGGTGCCTGGGTTGGGTAACACTCGTTCTAGTACTTCTAGGATGGCCTCGCGGTTGCGTTCGGTGGCGGGGGCGTAGAGGCGACCGTCGTTGGGTTTGAAGTCGGGCATAGGGTTAGGGCTGGGGCAATAGGCTGAATTTATCCTACGGTGAATGGTGGCTTTTGGTGCAATATCAAGATTAAAAATCAAGAAAATAACTTGGACGGTTGGTGGGGTGGTTAAAGATGTTGCTTGGGGTCCCTCCGAGTTCCCCAAACCCCCGTGGCTAGGGCCGGGACGCCACCCTAGAACCCAGCGTATTGGGTTGTCCAGAATAGCATTGGGTTGGGGGTGCGGCGGGGTCGATTATGTAGGTGTTGTATTGGTTTTTGGCGTAGGTATTGGACTGGTTTTTGGTGGGAGATTTAGATCTACTGGATGACTTGGGTGTGGAGTTGTTGGATGGCCTGATTTGCTTGCTTCAGTTGGGTTAATGCGGTTTGGAGATGGTTTAGTTCGGTCTGGCTTTGGTGTTCTTGGTTTTGTTTTTGGGTAAGCAGGGTTTCTAGATCGTTTTTGCGGGCTTTGATGTCCGTGTCTAGGCGGCTGATGACGGATTTTTCGTAGTTGCGAAAGTATTGGACAATGGCGGAGTGGATGGGTTGCTGCTGTTCGGCGGCGATGCGGGGTAGGTGGGTGCTTAGCTCTTGGCGGGCGGCGGAGACTAGGGCACGACGGGTTTGGTCGATTTGCAACGCGCCAATGCCGAGGCGGGCGATGCCGAGGGTGATGGGACCGGCAATGGTGCTAATGAGGCTGGAGGCTAATAGACTGGCCCCGATGGCGGCGACCAGGTTAATTAAAATGCTTTGTAGGTCAATGCTGGCGAGGACGGCTTTGACTTCGGGGGTGTCGGTGGGCTGGTTGAGGGCGTCGATGGCCCATTCGGCCCAACTGGGTTGGTCGTTGTCTTGGGGCAGTGCCACGGACTGACCACTGAGGGTGGTAAGGATTTGTTGGGTGACTTGGTTGTAGGAGGTGCCGTAGTGGGCGGCCCGTTGGGACAGGGTGTGGAAGGCACTGCGCAGGGTGGGTTCTAGGGTGCGGCTCCAGCGGAGGAGCTGGTCGTTGAGGTAGCGCTGGAAGGCGGTTTCTAAGGATTGGTTAAACTGTTGCCGTCCGGCAGGGCTTACGAGATCTATAAGGGAAAGGTCGGGCTGGTAGGGGGCAAAGTCTTTTTCGAAGGTGTTTTCTAGATTGAGGATAAAGTCTTTGAAGGCGGTGGTGGTGGCGTTGGCGTTGCGATCGCAACTTTCCCGAATCTCCTGCTGGAACTGATCGCGAATCGTGACCAGTTGTTCAAACACCGGAGCCAGTTGCAAAATGTTTTGCTTGAGTTCAGCCACCGTTTGATCCAACAACGTTCGCCGCAGCTGTACTTTTTCTGTGAGTTCTATCAACGTTCGCTGGGATAGCGCCACCACCGGCTGAAACTCTGCCCTGGCCCGTTCTTGGGTCAGAAACTGATCCAGGGTGGTCAGAAACCGTGAGAATCCTAAGTCCTCAATGGGTTTATTCGGAGTCTTCATCCGTTGGCGCAGCACCTGTAGCGCAGAGATGGGAAAAACCCGTTGATCATAGTCATCACAATAGTCTTGGAGGGTGCTGTGAAACACCTTATGGAGTCGGTCCTCAGCCTGGGCCAACTCATCGGGATCATCTGGGTCCAACAGACTCTCTTTAATGTGGTCCCAAGCATTAAGCAAGAAAAATAGCGACAGGCCCTTATTTTGCAAATAGTTATTGAGATAGCGCCGCTCGGCCAGGGTGCAGGGCTGGGTGGCCCGCAGCATAAACAAAATGGCGTGACAGTTTTGGATGTAGCCCAGGGAGAGTTTGTTGCGGGCTTCCGTATCATTTAGGCCGGGGCTATCAACAATTTCGACACCATTTTTAAGTAGGGACAATGGGT
>CALHGI010000209.1 GCA_938029995.1 uncultured cyanobacterium
GCCGTAACACAATATGCCCGCTGTTTTTCAGCAACCATCAAAGGCACGATGGCTAACCCTAGCACCCCCTGCTCCCCTAAGGCTTAAACATCTAAATAGTCTGTAACGGAGTATTTCAAAATTTCCATGAGTTCTGGGTCCATAAACGAGTACTCGTCTGGAATATCCAGCACATGAATGGTCTTATGGCTCATTAATCGTGGAAAGTCTGCCTTGAGCCGGTTTTTATGTTTTTGCTCCATGGCAAAAATCGTATCGGCCCACTGAATATCTTTAGCTGAAACCGTTCGACGTGCTTTGGAGCTAGTGCCTGCTGAGCGCACAGCCAGCCCTGGATGCCTTGACCAAACCTTTTCAGCGGTAGGACTTCGCCATTGATTGCGACTACAAATAAATAAAATATTCATCCCTAATGCTGGGTAGTGTCAAAATTTAGGGTCTAGTCCCAGGCCATCACAGTTGCAGTAGAGCAGCATGGCAACCCCCAAGGAGCCAACAGGCATCACCCTGGCTCAGAATACAACTGTCACCCCGATCAAACCCTTTCTCTAGGTACTTTTCAACGGTCACCCCCGCAAACCAAACCGCTCCATCAACGACGTGCCCATGAAAACTTAAAGCTCTCCATCGGAAAACTGCAGTTCTGGGCGTGGACGAGGTTTAATAAAAAAGCTGCATTGACAACATGTGTTTTGAGTTCTGAAAGACCCACCCTACTAATCATCGACGGTCACTCCCTGGCGTTTCGCTCCTACTACGCCCACGCCAAAAGTCGAGATGGAGGACTGCGCACATCCAAGGGTATTCCCACCAGCGTCTGCTTTGGCTTTCTCAAGTCCATGAGCGACATGATGGTGGTGGAAAAACCTGACTATGCAGCCGTTGCCTTCGACCTAGCCCAACCAACTTTTCGCCACGAAGCTGCAGAAAGCTATAAAGAAGGCCGACCGGAAACACCGGAAGACTTCATTGAGGATGTGGAAAACCTCAAAGCGCTGTTGGCAGGCTTTAAGCTACCAATCCTAACTGCGCCTGGGTTTGAAGCCGATGACGTCATCGGCACCCTCGCCATCAAAGCAGAAACGGAAGGCTATGATGTGCGCATCCTCAGCGGCGACCAAGACCTCTTTCAGCTAATTGATGATGATGAGCACATCAAGGTGCTGCATCTGGGCAGCACCTTCGGCCGTACCAATGGTCTGGCAAAGGAATATGGTATTCAAGAAGTCGAAGAGAAACTGGGGATTAAACCCGATCAGGTGATCGACTATAAGGCTCTGTGTGGAGATACTTCAGATAATATTCCTGGAGTGAGGGGCATTGGTAAAAAAACAGCGGTCAAACTGCTGACAGAACACCAAAATTTAGAAGGTGTCTATGCCGCCGTGCCCGAGATGAAAGGGGCCGTCAAGAAAAAGTTGGAAACCGGCAAGGACGCTGCGGATAAGTCTAAATATTTAGCCACCATCGTCACAGATGTGGAGCTGGATGTGGAGCTGGCGGACTGCAAGTTAGAAGGATTTGAGGAAGGAACCGTGATTCCGCTGCTGAGGCAGTTGGAGTTTCAGCACTTTATTAACCGCCTGGGTAAATTGCAGGTGGCGTTTGGAGGTGAGGAAACGGCCACAGCTAAGACCGTTTCCGCGCCAGCAGAGGATGAGGACACCGCCTTTTTTACTGCGGAGGAAACCGACGGCGCCAGCGCAGTGGAAGCGGTCAACATTCAACCTTTAATCATCACAACGACGGAGCAGCTGCAAACCTTAGTAACTCGGCTGCAAACCCAAACCGATAGAACACAGCCGGTGGCCTGGGACACGGAAACCACCTCCATTGAACCGATGGATGCCGACCTGGTCGGCATTGGCTGCTGCTGGGGGGATGGGGTAGAAGATTTGGCTTACATTCCCGTGGGACATGAAACGGGGAATCAGCTGCCCTTGGCGGATGTATTGACTGCGCTAAAGCCTATTTTGGAAAGTGCTGATTATCCGAAGTCACTGCAAAATGCAAAATATGATCGGGCGGTGCTGCACCGCCAGGGGATTGAACTGGCGGGTGTGGTGTTTGACACCATGCTGGCCAGCTATGTGCTCAATCCTGAAAACAGCCATAATCTAACGGATCTATCCCTACGGCATTTGAATCTAACGGCCCAAAGTTATGGAGACCTGGTGCCTAAGGGTAAAACTATTGCGGATATTGCCATTGATCAGGTGGCGCACTACTGCGGTGGAGATGTACACACGACCTATCGGTTGGTGCCAATTTTACAAGCAGAGTTGAGTAGTGTGGATGCGATCGCAACCCTATTCCGCGATATCGAAGTCCCCCTCGAAGCGGTCCTCGCCGACATGGAATCCATCGGCATCCGCATTGACGACACCTATCTAAAACAATTCTCAGAACAGCTCGAAGCTGATCTCTACGAGTTACAAATCAAAGCCTACGACTATGCAGGCGAAGAATTTAACCTCAGCTCACCCAAACAGCTCAGCGTATTGCTGTTTGAAACCCTCGGACTCAACAAAAAGAAAACCCGCAAAACAAAAACCGGTTACTCCACCGATGCCGCCACCCTCGAAAAACTCCAGGGCGATCACCCCGTGGTGGACTGCATCGTTAGCCACCGCACCTTATCCAAGCTGAAATCCACCTATGTCGATGCCTTACCCAAACTCGTCAGAGCCGACACCGGTCGAGTACACACCGACTTTAACCAAGCGGTAACCGCGACCGGTCGCCTATCATCATCCAATCCCAACCTCCAAAATATCCCTGTGCGCACGGCCTTTAGCCGTCAAATTCGTCAAGCATTCCTCCCCCAAGACGGCTGGCTACTAGCCGCCGCCGACTACTCCCAAATCGAACTGCGCATCCTCACCCACCTGAGCGGTGAGTCCGTGCTGATAGACGCCTATCGCACCGGACAAGATGTCCATAGCCTCACCGCCCAACTGCTGCTGGACAAAGAGGAGGTCACCTCCGACGAACGCCGCATGGGAAAAATCATCAACTTTGGCGTGATCTATGGCATGGGTGCCGTGCGGTTTGCCCGCGAGATGGGGGTGAGCCGCACCGAGGCAAAATCATTCATCGACAAATTTAACCAGCGCTATTCACGGGTGTTTGAATACTTGCAACAAATGCAACGAGAAGCGATCTCCCAGGGATATGTAGAAACGATTTTAGGGCGACGACGCTACTTTAATTTTTCCAGCAATAGTCTGACCCCGCTCAAAGGTAAACCCATTGAAGACATTCACTTGGATCAGCTGAGGCCGGGTGGCTACGATGCAGGCCAACTGCGCGCTGCGGCCAATGCCCCCATTCAAGGCTCTAGCGCCGACATTATCAAAATCGCCATGATTCAGCTCCATGAAGTTTTGAAAGATTACCAAGCCAGACTATTACTACAGGTCCATGACGAATTAATTTTTGAAATCCCCCCGGATGAATGGCCAGAACTGGAAGAACAAATCGCCACAGCCATGGAATCTGTCGTGAAGTTATCGGTGCCCTTAAAGGTAGAAATCAACGCAGGCAAAAATTGGATGGACGCAAAATAGGCCAATCCCTGGCAAAACAAACACAGACTACCACTACCAAAGCCAGGGTTTTTACCTACACATCACCGACACTCGCCCATGGTTATCTCACGGCAATCCCTACAAAGGACTAGAAAGCTGCAATCATAGCTGAGCAGAAGGGCCAATCTTTAGGTATTAATCCCATCCCAACAGAAATTAGA
>CALHGI010000210.1 GCA_938029995.1 uncultured cyanobacterium
TGGCCCCCATGCGTCGAAAGCCCGCCAGCGTCAGGGGGGTAATCGGACCATCCACCGCCGCCACGACCACCCGGTCACAGTGCCCCGTCTGTAGCAGCATATATCCCTGAAACAGCGCCCACAGCCCCGTGGCACAGGCCGCCATCGGAGCCAGCACCGGCCCCTGGCCGCCCACCACCTGGGCCACCTGGCTGGACAAACTACAGGGTAATGCCGTCAGCCAATGGTCTAGGGCCAATTCCCCTCGGGCCATGGCTTCCCAACGATTTAGATAGCTGCGGCTAGAGCCCACCACCACCCCACAGCGAGCCCCCGCCTCCCCGCCAGGGAACGGTGACGCCAACTCGGCATCGGCCAGGGCAGCGGCCACCGTCGCCAAAACTAGACGGTCCGGATCAGCGGGATATTTATCCGTCATGGCCAGGGGAACCGGAGGGAGGGAGGGGAAAGGTTGTCGCAGTGCGATCGCACTTTTTCCCGCCAATAAACCGGCCCAAGTCGCCTGGGCCGTTGCCCCCAGGGCCGTCCACAAACCAAGGCCGGTCACAACGACATCAACCATCGACTAAATCACCGCATCGCCCAAAACAGACCCGGACCTAAGGGGTCACAAGCAGATCCAGCCCCTCAGTAACCGTGGCTGATTCAATCACATCACCTTGCTGAATAGCATCCACCACATCCAGACCTTCAGTCACATACCCAAAGACGGCATAGCTACCATCCAAAAAAGGTAAATCCGCCAACGCGAAATAAAACTGAGCTGAGGCCGAATCCGGAAACTGGGAGCGAGCCATTGCCACAGCTCCATGGGTATGGAGCAGCGCCGGTTTAACCGTCTGGCCAGCGGCCTCAAAGGTTTGACTATAGAGCGGCTGATCCGCCCCCTCGGGGGTAATTTCTAAAGGAATAAGGCGCTTTTCCTGGGTATCAGGATCAATAAATCCACCGGTTCCCAACTGCTGAACAGGCACCGATGGATCCGTACTCTGAGGATCGCCCCCTTGCACCACAAACGGCTGAGGTTCGCGCACCACCCGGTGAAACACCGTGCCATCGTAGACACCCCGCTCCACCAAATCAACAAAATTACCCGCCGTAATCGGCGCTTGAGTCCCGTCAACCTCAACCACCACCCGTTCACCATTGACCACAAACTCCACAGTGGCCTTGCCCTCAAGCTTAGCCAGGCCTGACGGCATAGGCGTTGACGCTACCGCTGCTGGGGCAGCATCCGTAGACGTAGCGACCGGGTCCGATGAATCATTCACCTCAGCCGTACAGCCCACAATAAACAAAGCCACGACCAACCCAATGGCCCATCTGATGCGGAAACCCAAAATCATGATGATTACTCCCTTCATTTTTCAAAGGCACCATATCTTGTCACAGGAAAACTGCCTGTTCAAGAGGGATGGACTCTACCAAAGCAATAACGACGGCCCACAACGAGGCCGCCCCTGACTACAGTCCCTCCAAGGGAACCTGCAAAAATCGAGCCAATTCAGCCCCCTGATTTTCCACCGCCGCTAGGGACATGGGTTGACCAACGCGGGTAAGGGGAATATCGCCCTTGCCCTTCACCTTAAGATAGAGCGCCCGTTTCGGACTCAAGCCCTCGCGAATATCCACCCGGATCGCCGTAATCGATGACAGCGGATATCTAAAATCAATCGTGCGATTCTTACCCGGAAATCCCCATCGAAAAATCTGTGCTTCCTTAGCCTCCTTATCAAATTGGTTATAGCCCCCACCCACGTTCCAAGCAGATATCAGCCAAAGATAGAGCGACAACAGCAGCGCCGCTGTGCCATAGAAACACATCACGATGCCCTGGGGAATAAAGATAAGTTGGGTTGGATCAGCAAAGGGCAGCAGGTTTACCCCTGTGTAGCTAGAGATGCCCGCCAGAACAAACCCAGCGCCGCCAATGGTCGTCACTAACGCCCACCAGTAATTGCTCCAACGGCGCGAGCCTAGGATTTCACGACGCAGAACCGTATCTTTATCAATTGCGTCAGAAACAGTTGCTTTGGAAACAGCCATGTTAATCAGAAAAATTACTTTTTATAGAGGCTGAGCTGCGGCCAGCACTGCACAGCCATCAACCCAAATCAGACGACATTCAAACAATCTAAGCAATTAGCGTAGCAAACACCATGGCCCCTAACCCTAAAAGCCATGGACTGAGTAAGGTCGAACGATAACTCGAAACGAGGTTAAAACAGCCGACCACCACTCCGTTTCACCGGACTAAGCTCCTATCAGGCTATCAATATTTTCAGCCCGACAGGCCTTTCTACTACAGATATCTTCACCTTGACGATTGGCCTTAATTATTCAAGTAAAAACAGCCCTGGCCCCAGTCTTTCAAAAGGCTACAGATTCTGATAGGATCACTTTAACTTTTGCAACGTTCAAAACCCGCTGCCGATATCCAACTGAGCCAGGGTTCATAGGCTCGTTGATTGGTTTCGCACATATTTGTCAACTGTTTTAATAAGAGGATTCCATGACCAGTCAGCCCGACCGCGTGGTTCTAATTGGTGTTGCCGGTGATTCAGGATGTGGCAAATCTACATTTTTGAAGCGCCTCAGCGATCTTTTCGGCGAAGAGTTCATGACTGTCATCTGCTTAGATGACTACCACAGTCTAGATCGTAAGGGACGCAAAGCAGCTGGGGTGACAGCTCTCAACCCTAAAGCAAACAACTTTGATTTGATGTATGAACAAATCAAAGCCCTAAAATCAGGAACTGCGATTGACAAGCCGATTTACAACCACGAAACCGGTTTACTCGATCCCCCCGAACGCATTGAACCCAATCATGTCGTCGTCATTGAAGGTCTACACCCTCTCTACGATGAGCGCGTACGCGAACTCCTAGATTTCAGCGTCTATCTCGACATTAGCGATGAAGTCAAGATTGCCTGGAAAGTCCAGCGCGACATGGCTGAGCGAGGCCATACGTACGAAGATATTTTGGCTTCTATCCAAGCCCGTAAGCCGGACTTTGAAGCCTACATTGACGTTCAGAGACAGTACGCGGACATCGTTCT
>CALHGI010000211.1 GCA_938029995.1 uncultured cyanobacterium
TCATTAATGAAGTAACGGCTGGTGACGACGGTACCAGAGCGGGTCTGGGATAGGACGTCTTCTAGTTCTTCTAGGGGGACGAGCTGCACTGGAATGCGTAATGCTTGTTCTAGTTCTCGCACCATGAGCTCACCGGCGCCAATGTCTTGGCGGGGGGTGGTGACTAGCACACGGGCACTGCACCTTAAGCGCCAGTCGATTTCACCGAGAAATAATTCACGGGCCTGGTGCAGGGAACAGCCCTGGCGCAGTAGCTCGTCTAGGCTGCTTTCGACTAGTTCCTGGGCCTTGGGAAACTGGGCTAGTAGGGGCGACCGGGGTTTGTCGATTTCGACGCTGCCCTGGGTGCGGACGTAGATTCCAGAACCGGGCTGGGCTTCAACGACGCCTGCGTCTTCGAGCTGGCGGTACACCTTGCTGATGGTATTGCGGTGTAGCCCCGTCTGCATGGCTAGCTGACGGGTACTGGGTAGGCGATATCCAGGGGGATATTGGCGGGATGCGATCGCAAACCAGATCTGGTCATAAAGCTGGGTAGAGGCCGGAATTTCGCTATCGGTTTGAATATGAAATTGCACCATGGATCGCGCTCAGTTGCCGTCTAACGGGAAAATATAAAGTGGTTTGGGTTCCTAGGAATAGATCAAACCACAACCAGGCTACCCAACATTACCTAGAGGTTACTCGCGAAACCGATTTTTGAGATGTGACAGTTCTGATTTGACTGGCATAGGATACAAAACTTTAGAAAAGTAGGTCGTTTGGACGACAAATTTGCCCAGGCAGCCATCGCCAAAAAACGACCGGGGAGCGGCAAAATAGGAGCGGTGCATGGAGCAATGGAACGATGACAACGCCAATGATTGAGACCCAAACCATTGAAGTCAGCAGCGGCGACATCACGCTACCGGTTTACACGGCCATGCCCCAGGGCCAGGGTCCCTTTGGGGCGGTGGTGGTCCTGCAGGAAATTTTTGGGGTCAATGGGCACATTCGTGACATCACCGACCGCATCGCCCGGGCGGGTTATGTCGCCCTCGCCCCAGCGCTTTACCATCGCCAGGCCCCTGGCTTTGAGGCGGGCTACACCCCGGAGGATATCCAGGTGGGCCGCCAGTATAAGGTGAAAACCCAGGCCGACCAGCTGCTGCAGGATATTCAAGCCACCATCGACTATGGCAAAACGTTGCCCCAGGTAAAGGCCGGCGGCGTGGGCTGCATTGGCTTTTGCTTTGGTGGCCATGTGGCCTATTTAGCCGCCACCTTAAGGGATACGGTTGCGATCGCATCCTTCTACGGCGCAGGTATTCCCGACACCGCCTTTGGCCCCGGTCCGGTGGCCCTAGCACGCACCCCCCACATCACCGGCACCCTCCACTGCTTCTTTGGCACAGAGGATGGGTCCATTCCAGCTGAGGCGGTTGACCAAATTCGAGCCGCCCTCCAGGCCGCCCATATTGACCATAAAATTTTTCAATATGAAGGAGCAGGCCACGGCTTCTTCTGCGACCGTCGCGGCAGCTACAACGCTGATGCCGCCTCCGATGCCTGGGAAAAGGTGCAGCAGTTATTTGCAGAGCACCTAAATTAAACGCCCCATACCCCCGGTGCCATTACAACCAACCGCGCCATGGGGTCCACGGAAAATCAACCTTGGGGCAATCATGGCCCATTCCACCAAAACTTCAGATTCCGCTGGGCAAAAATTGACTTACACTTGGAAAACTGACTTTTTATGGGAGCCTGCCCCGACAGGCCATAGACCGTTGACCTTTTCTGCTGACGATTTTCTCAAAGCCCTAGACCAACACGACTTCAACTTTGAAAAAGGAGCAGTCGTGAAGGGAAAAGTGGATAGCCACCTCGATGACGGTGCCTACATTGATATTGGTGGTAAAGCAGCGGCCTTTCTCCCAGCCCGTGAAGCATCCGTAGACTCCGGCATCCCCCTCGAAGAAGCGGTGCCCCTGGGCAGCGAGCGAGAGTTTCTGATTGTGCGCGACCAGGATGCTAACGGTCAGGTCATTTTGTCCATCCGCAAGCTAGAAATCAAAGAAGTTTGGGCCCAGCTAGAGCAGCGGGAAGCCAATAAGGACATCCTGGATGTGACGGTGACGGGCACCAATAAGGGCGGTGTCACCGCCGATGTGGAAGGGTTGCGCGGCTTCGTCCCCCGCTCCCACTTGGTGAACGCCCCCGAGGATCTTTCAGCCATGGTGGGCCAAACCATTTCCGTGGCGTTTCTAGAAGTCAGCGAAGAAAACAATAAGCTGGTGCTCTCCAACCGCAACGCCGCCCGCACAGCCGTGATGGGACAACTTAACCCAGGCCAGCTGGTGGATGGCAAGGTGGGGGCCATTAAGCCCTTCGGCGTCTTCATTGATTTCAACGGGGCCCGAGGGTTACTCCATGTGAAGCAAATCAGTAAGAGTTTTGTCTCCTCCATTGGGGATGTGTTTGAAGTGGGCCAGGCGGTGAAGGCGGTGGTGCTTAACCTAGACGAAGAAAGGGGCCGCATTAGCCTATCCACCAAGGTGCTCGAAAAATACCCTGGGGAGATTATGAAAGAGCCCGAAAAGCTGATGGCCGAGGCCGCTGAGCGGGCGGCTGACCCAGGCAAGCTATTGGCGGAGCAAGAGGACTAATGGGCAGCGTATGGGAATTGGATTTTTACTCGCGCCCCATCCTAGATGACAACCAGAAAAAACGATGGGAAGTGCTGATTTGTGATGGAGCCCAATCGATTGCCGATGGTTCTAGCCTGCGCTATAGCAAGTTTCTGTCTAATCAACAGGTCAACTCCATTGAGCTGAAGGACGCCCTCCAGGAGGCCATTGACCAAGCGGGAGAGTCCCCCCTGCGGATTCGGTTCTTTCGCTATCAGATGCAAAACATGATCAAGCGGGCGTGCGATGAACTGGGCCTACCGGCTCGGCTCAGCCGCCGTACCCTCACATTGCAAAGCTGGCTAGACGACCGGCAAAAAAACTTCTACCCGGAGCAACCGGGCTACCAGGCAGGTAAATCAACGTCTACGCTACAGCCGATGGAAATCGCTAGGCCCCTACCCGATGCCCTGATGGGGCAGCGTTGGGCCATGGTCAGCCTGCCCGCCAAAAGCCTAGCAGATATGCCCGAGTGGGACATTGGCTTTGGGGAAGCCTTTCCGTTGGAGCTAGCGGGCCTGAGCCCAGATACCTTAGTCCCTGGCATCCTGATTTTTTCTGAGCGGGCCCTGCCCCTGGCGGGCTGGATGTCGGGCCTAGAGCTGGCCTATTTGGATGTGCAAATTGGCCAAATTTCCCAGCTTTTGTTGGAAACGGGCAGCAATGATACGTGGATTATGGCCGGTCTCAACCGTCCAGAGCTAAAGCAAGAGGCCGAGCGGTTTATGGCGGCCAAAGAACAGGCTAACCAGGTCCATTTTGTGGCCGTTCAGGATGACCCTGACTCAGAATCCTTTGCGGGGTTCTGGCTCATGCAAAAACGTACGTTTGGGTAACCCCCTCAGGGACAACGTTTTAATGGAACACAGCTAGGTCGGAGACATCGATGTTAAATCAGAAGCGCTGGTGGGAAATTGCATTGATGTATGCGTTGTTGGCGGGGGTTGCGATCTCAATGCTCCTCCCCCTGCTCTGGCTTGTCAGCACCGCCTTCAAATCTGGCACCGAAAACATCTTTGAGTTCCCCCCCCGGTTCTTGCCCCAGGAACCCACCTTTAGCAACTTTGTCAACGTGTGGCAGGCCGAACCCTTTGGCCGCTACTTTTTCAACAGCACCCTCATCGCCGCCATTACCGTAGCCTTAAACCTTCTATTCTGTTCCCTAGCGGCCTATCCCCTGGCCCGGCTTAACTTTCGCGGTCGAGAATTAATCTTCTCTCTCGTGGTGGCCACCATCCTCATCCCCTTCCAGATTGTGATGATTCCCCTCTATATCCTCACCGTCCGGCTGGGTCTCACCAACAGCTACCTAGGCGTCATCTTTCCCTCCATGGCCTCCGCCTTCGGCATCTTTCTGATGCGCCAGGCCTTTCAGAATGTGCCCAAGGAACTGGAAGAAGCCTCCCGCATTGACGGTTGCACCGAGCTGGGCATTTGGTGGCACATCATGATTCCCTCCGTTCGTCCGGCCCTAGTCACCCTAGCTATTTTTGTCTTTATTGGTTCCTGGGGAGACTTTCTCTGGCCCCTGTTGGTGCTCAATCGGCCAGAATATTACACCCTCCCCTTGGGGGTTGCCCGGCTAGCCGGTAGTTTCTCCCTAGACTGGCGATTAATTGCAGCTGGGTCCGTCATCGCCACCGCCCCCATTTTGCTCTTCTTTGTGATTATGCAGCGATACATCGTCCCTAGCGAAATCAACAGCGGGGTCAAAGGATAACGGGGCATAGCCCATGCCTTCTACGACAGCCCGTCTTTTGACAGGGTCTCCCCCAGGGAATTAGTATCCCTATTGGTATTTCATACATTGACCTGTGATAGATAGCACCGCCACCACCCCCATCGCTCCACCGAAGAAGAAGCTCTTCTCCATGGGGATTTGCTCCAGTGGCATTGTCTCCGTTGGCATCTCGGCCCATGGTGTGGTGGCCATTGGGATTATTTCCCACGGCATCATCTCCATCGGCGTTATTTCCATGGGTGTGCTCTCCACCGGTCTCGTGTCCATGGGCCTGCTCACCTCCGGTCTCGTGTCCATGGGCATCAAAGCCGCTGGCCCCACCAGCATGGAGCTCATGATGGACCACAGCGGCATGGACCATGGCACCATGGATCACGGCGGCATGGATCACGGTGATGATGGGCCCGCCGCTGAGTAGTTTTGCCCCATGGCCGTTGCCATAGCACCACAGTCATGGCTGTGAGACTACGGCCCAGCCCCCTAATCGATAGGCATCGATAGGCTAAGATGGCTCCACTGCCCTCAGACATTATGCCTATCACTAAAATCATCTACAGATTTCGCGACGCGTCTGTGCCGCCCCAGTACCACAGGAGCTATAGGATTTCTGTTACGACCACCCAGGCCAAGGTTGTTGTGGACAGCTATGGCAAACGGCTGAATGAAAGCACGGCTGAGTTAACACCCTCTGAGTTTCAAGCGGTGCTTGACGTGATTGAGAAGAGTCAGATTAGCCAAGAGACTGACACCGAAGCATCCCCACCCGTGATAGGTGGCAAGATAGAATACCTGCAACTTTTTGACCATGACATGGAAATTTTGAACGGCAACACCCGCAGCAGTGGTGGCCAAGGCCCAGGGAGATTGTGCGGTGATATTAAGGCGGTCAGGCAATGCCTCAGAAACCTGTTTCCCAATTTTAAAAGTTTGCTCAAATAAGGGCCGTGCATGCTACCCAGCGGCCAAGGATTAACACCATCAGGGTGCCATGATGCGGGCTGTTCCAGAAATGCGAATCGAACTGCCTCGCTCTGGAGGTATTTCCGCTTTTAAATGCGATCGCATCCCCATATCTTCACCCTGCACAATATCGATCATGCCATTGTGGGGCCAGCCCATATCCCGCAGGTAACCGCCAAAGGCCGCCGTGGCCGCCCCGGTTGCCGGATCTTCATAGACGCCCCCCGAGGCAAACGGA
>CALHGI010000212.1 GCA_938029995.1 uncultured cyanobacterium
GGCGCTGCTGATCCTCGGTATGATTTGATCTGCGAAATTCGGATGTATCGCGTCATTTCCAGATCGGTTCATCCTCTAAATCAGCAACGGCGATAATTGGGCATCAAACATTTCAAACCTACAGCTTAGGCTCCCAAAGAACCTTTGAGAGATGCAAAAGCCTCAGGCAGAATCCGCTTAAATCTTGCATACTAATCAAGGAATATTCCTCGGTGAGTCAATGCAATATCGTCGGTTTGGACGCACAGAATTACAAATGCCGGTGTTTTCCTGCGGTGGCATGCGGTATCAGCATTCCTGGCAAGATGTGCCGCCATCGGAAATCCCAGCCAAAAACCAGGAAAACCTAGACGCGACGATTCACCGCGCTGTTGACCTGGGCCTGAACCACATCGAAACCGCCCGTGGCTATGGCACCTCAGAAATCCAGCTGGGTAAAGTGCTGCCTACGTTTGATCGCGATCGCATCATCGTTCAAACCAAAGTCACCCCCAGGGAAAACCCCAAAGAATTCCTCGCCACCTTTGAAAAGTCCATCAAAAACCTACAGCTGGACTATGTGGACCTGCTGGGTATCCATGGCATCAATACCCATGATCTGCTGGACTGGACCTTGCGCCCCGGCGGCTGCATGGACATCGTGCGTGACCTGCAACGCCAGGGCCGGGTGCGCCATGTGGGTTTTTCCACCCATGGCCCCACGGATGTTTTGGTGGACACCGTGAACACCGGCCAGTTCGACTACCTGAACCTGCACTGGTACTACATTTTTCAAAATAACTGGCCCGCCATTGAAGCCGCCCAGAAAAATGATGTGGGGGTGTTTATCATTAGCCCGTCGGATAAGGGGGGCCATCTCTATGCGCCGCCGCCAAAGCTGGTGGACCTGTGCGCCCCCCTCAGCCCCATGGTGTTCAATAATTTGTTTTGCCTTAGCCATGACCAGGTGCATACGCTGAGCCTGGGGGCCGCCCGGCCCAGTGACTTTGATGAGCATATGAAAACGCTACCGCTGATCGACCAGGCTGATGGGGTGCTACAGCCGATTTTGAAAAAGCTGGAGGATTGTGCGATCGCAACCCTGGGAGAAACCTGGTACAAAACCTGGGATGTGGGCCTACCCAAGCCCGCCGATACCCCCAACAGCATCAATATTCCCATCATTCTGTGGCTGGGCAACCTGATGGACGCCTACGACATGACCGAGTATGCGGCAGCCCGCTATAACCTGCTGGGGGGCGGTGCTAGCCATTGGTTTCCCGGCTCCCGTGCCGATCATGTGGAATCCTTAGACCTGGGCCGTTGTTTGCAGCATAGTCCCCACCGGGACGTGATTCCCCAACGGTTGGCAGACATTCATCAGCGGTTGGCGGGGGCCAAGGTTAAACGTCTCTCAGAATCGTAGACCGTCCTTAGCCATAATCGGCCCTTTAGTGTGGTAGCCAGGTAAAGTAGTATGCAAGACTGCCAGGTGCATTGTCATGCCTATTGCCTCTATTCCCCAAGCTTCGACAGCTCCCCGTTGGTTGCAGATGCTGCGCTACACCACCAACCCCTTGGACTACATGGAACAGGGGGCCGAGCAGAATGGTGATATTTTTAATGCGCCGGTGATTGGCAACCATGAAACCATATTGTTTGTCAGTCACCCAAGGGTATTCAACAGATTTTTTCCAGTGACAAGTGTATTACGGCACCGCCCAATGCCTTGTTGCAGCCCATTGTGGGCAATCGTTCCATTTTTTGTTTAGAAGGGGCACGACATCGACGGGAACGGAAGTTGTTGATGCCGCCGTTCCACCGAGAACAGATTCCCCAGTACGGTGAGCTGATCCTTGAGTTGACGGAGCAGGCGATGCAGGGGTTATCCCCTGGGGATAATTTTTTAGCCCGATCGCTAATGCAAACCATCTCTCTAGACGTCATCCTTAAGGTGGTTTTTGGCCTCAGTGATGGGGACCGCTTTGATCAGCTCAAGGCCCTGATTGTTGAGTTTACCGACTGTTTCCAAAATATTTTCGTGTCCGGTGCGTTGTTTGTGCCAGCCTTGCGACTGGACTGGGGACCCCGGAGCCCCTGGGGCCATTTTCAGGCTGTGCGCAATCGGGTGAGTGAGCTATTGCTGGCGGAGATTTGCGATCGCAGAACCCAGGACACCCCCCACAAAAACGACATCCTCAGCCTACTGATTGCCGCACGGGATGAAGACGGCCAGCCCATGGCCGATGCCGAACTCCATGACGAACTGCTGACCATGCTAATCGCCGGTCATGAAACCACCGCCAGTGCTATTTCCTGGGCGCTCTATTGGGTATACCAAGACCCACAGATCCATCAAACCCTGGTGGCTGAGCTGAATAGCCTTGGCCCATCCCCTGACCCCGTTGCCCTGACCAAATTGCCCTACCTCACCGCCGTGGGTAATGAAACCCTGCGGCTGTATCCCATTGCTAACCTAACGGTACCCCGTGAGGTGACCGCCCCCATGACCTTGATGGGCTACGACCTAAAGCCAGGCACTCGGCTGTACGGGGCGATTTACCTCACCCACCACCGGCCAGAACTATACCCGGACTCCAAAACCTTTAAGCCCGAGAGATTTTTAGACCGCCAGTTTACCAGCTACGAATTTCTTCCCTTTGGCGGTGGCATCCGACGATGCATTGGTGAGGTATTAGCCCTGTTTGAGATGAAACTGGTGTTAGCCACCCTGGTGTCACGCTATCAGCTGGAGTGGGTGGGCAACACCCCTGAAATCGCCAAACGACGGGGGGTGACCCTAGCCCCAGGCAACGGTGTAGAAATGCGGTTTAATGGGCAAAAAACTTGTCAATAATTCTCTCATATACCTGGTGCAGCTCATGAATATGGGCAACCGGAATATGCTCCCCAATCTGGTGCATCGTATTATCCAACGGTCCATACTCCACCGTCACACAGTGGGGCACCAGATAGCGCGCATCGGTAATGCCCCCTTCAGTACTCAGCCTGGGACGCCGATGGGCAA
>CALHGI010000213.1 GCA_938029995.1 uncultured cyanobacterium
CTCGATGTCACTGCCACTCGGCCCGCCGCATCCCTAGTCGATCTCGGTCCCTTTTCTGTGACCACCGGCACACCGGAGCCCCGCCAAATGTCTTCCTCTGCCGTAGCGGATGCTGACGGCATGTTCACCCTAGAGTTTGATGTGACCGGTGATCCGGTACAAACCGAATATCAGGTGAATGCCACTGCAGCGCGAGGAGACTCCCAGGAAACAACAACAACCGATCTCCAACGATGAGCTGATCCATCCCCAGCAAGAAAGAGGGGAGGCGGGTCCCCTCTTTCTTGACATTCATCTTGGGATTCTCTGCACCGTTTATCGGCAACTACCGGGCCCGAAAACCCGACCCGCAACTTGACCTCTACGGGTTAGTGAAAAATGTATGGCGAGCCGTAGATTCTTAGGTAGTCTCACCAACACCCAATAAAAAGGGGGGCCAAAAGCCCCCCAAGGTTCCTTGAAACAAAACTTGTATGTCAATCGCTATTGTACAGAGCAAAACCCACTTTGAGATCCTGAATTCGACTGATTTTCCAGGTTTTTTCGACACCCGTGTGTTGTTCCAAAAAGATATGTGTTGTTACGTAACGCCTCTATAAATAATCCGAAGATTTTACGTAATTAGACGAACGTCCCCTGTGCGTTTTCTAACGCCAACCATCATGGATAGACTCGCTACTGTTTCTGTCGTTGGGTGGCTAGGTCAATGGCTAGCTTGATGGCGGCGACCATACTATCTGGACGGGCGATCCCCTGACCGGCAATGTCAAATGCGGTGCCATGGTCGGGGGATGTCCGAATAAACGGCAGGCCAATGGTGGTGTTCACCGCCTGGTCAAAAGCCAACATTTTGACGGGGATCAGTCCCTGGTCATGGTAGAGAGCCAGGTAGCCATGGTGAGCTTGTCGTTGTGGATTATGCCAGGCTTGAGCTGGAGTCACCCATAGGGTATCGGGGGGCACGGGGCCATCGAATCTGACGTGGGGAAACCGCTGACGTTGCTTGTTTAGCCAGGGAATGAGCCAGTCCACTTCTTCTCTTCCCAGCTGCCCCTGTTCTCCGCTATGGGGGTTTAACCCGGCAATGGCTACCCAGGGTTGCTCAATACCAAAATCCCGTTCCAAGCAGTCCAATAACAGCTCTAGTTTTAATGTCATGCTGTCCGGTGTCAGGGCTTCGGGCACTTCCCTCAGGGGAATATGCGTCGTTGCTAACAGGGTGCATAATGTCCACTGGGTGATGGGCGACCGGGCCACAAACAACATGCCAAACCGGTCCACATTAGACATTTCCGCTAACAATTCGGTTTGACCAGGGTAATGGTGTCCCGCCGCTAGCCAAGCCGATTTGGCAATGGGGGCGGTGATAATGCCATCGTAGCCACCCTCTAGACAATGGCGAATGGCTGTTTGCAAGGTGCGAAAACTCAAATCACCGCTAGCAGAGCTTTCCTGACCCAGTTGAATGGTGTGATGATCGCTCAGGGGGACATCAATAATGGGATAGTCTCCCAGGGGTAATTTCAACTGTTTAGCCAGTCTTAGTAACTGCTGCTGATTGCCGACCAATGTCATGTGAGCTGCGTTACTGGCCATCTGGGCCAGCGCTTTGAGCACTACTTCCGGGCCAATACCCGCCATATCGCCCAGGGTGACCAAAAGGTTGACGGGTTGAACGATCCCCATAGTAGCTATACTCCGTGCCTACGTTAGCTTGCTAAATAGGTCCTGTCTGCCCTATCTATTCCCCAACAATAAAGCAAAGTGTTAGCGTTAATGGGTTGCTATTGTCAGTCTCTTCCATGGCACTCAAAAATGGTTTGATGCGCGCAGTTACGGTCATGACTCTGCTGGCATTGGTGGGCTGTGCTAGGGCAACTGATGAGGTGTCGGCGGTGGAAGCACCAACGGCGGAAGCACCAGCGACAGCCCAGGCTCAGCCGCCGGCCGATCCCCCTAGCGACGCTGAATTGGCGGCAGCTGAGGCGGAATGGCAAGGACGCCAGGATGAAGTAAACCAGGTCCTAGCAACCATGGATCGGGCCACCTTTATTGGGGCATCACCCACCAAGGGCGCTCCCAATGCGGAGGTGGTAGTGGTCAAGTTTTCTGACTTTGAATGTCCCTATTGTGCAGTGGCGGCAGGCCACATGAAAGACTTTGTGGAGGAACGGGGGGATGAGGTGCTGTATGTCTATAAGCATTTTCCGCTCAAGAGTATTCATCCTGAAGCAGAACCGGCATCTAAGGCGTCTTGGGCCGCCGGTCAACAGGATCAGTTTTGGCTATACCACAATGGCCTGTTCGCCAATCAAGAACGATTAGGCGACGCTTTATATGAAGAACTGGCGGAGCAAATGGGACTCAATGTGGAGCAGTTTAATCGCGATCGCAACAGCGAAGAAGCCCAAGCCGCTGTAGATGCCGACCTAGCCCTAGCGGAACAGCTAAAGCTACGCGGCACCCCCAGCTTTTTAATGGGCGGCCTGCTGATCCCCCCCGGCGTTCCACCCGATAGCTTTAGCCAACTGCTAGATAATCTCAAAGCAACCCCCACAGCTGAATAACCCATGGCTGGGGCTGCCCTCAGCAACAAAACAATGCATCAGATAGCCCATACCCATTGCCTTACTAAAGGTTCATCTGCCCATGTCTGACCTCATCCGCCCCAAAATTATTGTCATTGACGATGATCCCACCGGTTCTCAAACGGTCCACAGCTGTTTGTTGTTATTAAAATGGGATGTCGCCACCCTCAAACAGGGCCTGCTGGACGAGTCCCCCATCTTTTTTATCCTAGCCAATACCCGAGCACTCACCCCCACCGAGGCTGAGCGCACCACCCGTGACCTATGTAACAACCTCAAACAGGCACTGGCGGAAACAAACACCCAAGAGTTTTTAGTCGTCAGTCGTTCAGACTCCACCCTACGCGGGCACTACCCCCTAGAAACAGACGTCATCGCCGCAGAACTGGGCCCTTTCGACGCCCACTTCATGGTGCCAGCCTTTTTTGATGCGGGGCGCATTACCCTCAATAGCACCCACTATATCGAAGCCGATGGCCTGCGCACCCCCGTACATGAAACCGAATTTGCCCAAGATTCTGTCTTTGGCTACAGCCATAGCTACTTACCCGATTATGTAGCCGAAAAAACAGCTGGCAAGATTGTTGCCGATCAGGTGAAATGCTTTACCCTAGATATTTTAAAGCATGGCACTGCCGACCAGTTAATGGCTCTCCAGGACAATGCTTGTGTCGCCGTCGATGCCCAACAACAAACAGACCTCGACCGATTTTCCCAAGAGCTACTCACAGCAGCAGCCCAGGGTAAAAAGTTTCTCTTTCGCAGCGCCGCCAGCTTACTCACATCCCTGGCTGCATTGCCCCCCCAGCCCATTGCACCGAAGGCAATGGCACGCTACACCCGTGGTCAAAAGCCGGGCGTTATTTTGGTGGGCTCCCATGTGCAAAAAACAACCCGCCAGCTGAAGTATCTCCTACAACAGCCGGGGGTCACTGGACTGGAAGTGAACGTCGCTCAATTAAAAGAAAATCCAGACCAAGCCCAGGCCATGGTGGCCGAAATTTTGGCCCAAGTAAACGACCTTTACCGTCAGACAACAACAGCCGTCATCTACACCAGCCGTCAAGAGCTAACCTTTGCCGATGCCACCGCTCGCCTAGCGTTTGGTGAAACCGTATCCAATCTGTTGATGGATATTGTGCGCGGACTACCGGACGACCTTGGGTTCTTAATTAGCAAAGGGGGCATTACCTCCAATGACACCCTGAGCCAGGGTCTCGCCCTCACCTCGGCTCGACTTCTGGGGCAAGTGATCCCAGGGGTTTCTGTCGTCACCACCGGAAACAACCATCCCCAATTTCCCAACTTGCCCGTCGTGTTGTTCCCCGGCAATGTTGGCGGTGATGACGCCGTCGCCGCTGCCTATAAACGGATGGCATCAGCCTGATTGCTAGTGTCTCCCATACAGTGAGCGGTGACTCACAATTGCCCCATGCATCCCCTAGGAGCCTCCACTGGCACGGCCCACATTTTCCTTTTTCAACTCCGATAGCAGGGTCGTTAATTGCTCACAGTCAGCCCCATAGGTATTGCCACAGAAATGACAAACGGCTTCAGCGGGCTCTTGCTTGCTAATCATATCCTGGAGATCATCTTCCCCCAGCAGCTTCAGGGCTGACAGCATACGCTGACCATCGCATCCACAGTGAAAACGCAAAAGCTTACTTTCTGGAAAAATTTCCAACCCCATATCCCCCACCAGATCGGAAAAAATCTCGGGCAAGGTTTTCTTGGCCCGCAGCATGGGGGTAAATCCAATCAGCGAGGAAATCCGTGACTCTAGGGTGGCAATCAGCTGCTCGTCGCTGGAAACCTTGGGCAAAATTTGCAGCAGCAAGCCCCCTGCGGCTTCAACTCCATTTTGGTCCACAAACACCCCCAGCACCAGAGCAGAAGGGGTTTGCTCCGATGTGGCCAAATACTGGGTTAGGTCGTCACCAATTTCTCCCGTCACTAGCTCCACGGTGCTGGAGTAGGGGAAACCCAGACCTGAATCCCTCACCACGTAGAGATAGCCATTTCGCCCCACCGCCGCACCCACGTCGAGTTTACCTTGGGCATTGGGTGGGAGCTCTGTGGCTGGGGCACCCACATAGCCCCGGACGCTGCCATCTAACCGCGCATCCACAAGAATGCCGCCG
>CALHGI010000214.1 GCA_938029995.1 uncultured cyanobacterium
CAGCCTATGGGCCATAGCCACTGACGTTGACTAGTCGATAGCCATCATCAACATAGTTGTTAAAGGCAGTCTGGTAGGCATTGGAGGTCATGCCATGGCGCGCCACCCAAGCAGACCCGGAACGCCTTTCCCAAATGGCGGCATAGCGATTGCGGTCGCCTACCTTATAGCCACTCACCTTTACCAGGCGATAGCCGTTGGCCGTTAATTCGTCAAACTTGGTTTGGTACTGGCTAGAGGTCATGCCGTGGCGCGCGACCCAGGCCGGGCCAGACCGCTTTTCCCAAATCGCGGCGTAACGGGCTTGATTTCCCACCCGATAACCACTCACATGAACGGGACGGTAACCATCGGCCACGTATTGCTCAAACTTACTCTGGTATTGGCTAGAGGTCATGCCATGGTGAGTTACCCAGGCCGGGCCAGACCGTTTTTCCCAGATGGCGGCATAGCGAGTTTGGTTGCCGACTTGATACCCACTGACATCAACCAGCCGGTAGCCATCGGTCACGTATTGGTCAAACCGAGACTGATATTGGCTAGGGGTCATGCCGTGGCGGGCGACCCAGGCCGGGCCAGACCGCTTTTCCCAGATGGCGGCATAGCGAGCCTGGTTGCCCACGCTATAGCCACTGACATCGACTAACCGGTAGCCGTCGGCCACATATTGATCAAATCGAGCCTGGTATTGGCTAGAGGTCATGCCATGGCGCGCGACCCAGGGAGACGAGTTAGACGTTTGTTGCCAGATGGCGGCATAGCGGGCAGCGGGGTTGCCCTGGGCCACACAATGGGGGCAGGGTGAAACCTGATCTAGGGCCGATACGGGCAAAGAGATTAAAGGGGTGAGCAGGGTTGCAGCTCCCACCACAGCAGCTGTTACTTTAGCTAGGGACATGGGTTGACTTCCTTTTACAAGGTGAGCAAGCTAGAGATTCCGTGTGAATCTCTTTGTGAATCTTTCTGTAGGGGTCTCTAGGGGATTGTGTGAGGTAAAGTGCTAGAGAACCTGTGGCGATGCAGCCCAATAGTCCTTGGATGGTGTCGCCCATGGCGATGGGTCTCCTCTGAGACTGGTGATGGCTGATGTTATAAACCGTGGGCACCGAACTCTATTGTGCAACTGATTTGAGGAAACCCTAAAAATCATTGGGTTTTACACAGATGCCGTTGCTGATTTAGGGGATGAACCGATCTGGAAATGACGCGATACATCCGAATTTCGCAGATCAAATCATACCGAGGATCAGCAGCGCCACACAGATTCTTTGGATGTTGACCGACTGGGCACTGTCGTTGTTGATGTTGCGTAGTCGCAGCCGCCAGGTGCGGGCATCTTCGCCATCGCTGTCGAGTCCCTTAAAGCTTCGATTGCCAGTACTAAGGCATCGTTGTAGGCTGGCAGTGGTGTCTAGCTTACCCCCCGAACTATGCGCAATCCTACAGCTATTGGCCTTGGGTTAGTGACCCTCCTAACGGGGCTAACAATCGGCTATTTCTCTCGTCAACAGGCCGTTGCCCAGGCCACAGCCCCCACCGGACTAATTATTAAGTCCAGCCCCTACAGCGTTGAGGAAACGGAAACCCGGTTTAAGAAAATCTTAGAAGCGAAAGGATTGAACCTATTTGCCACGGTGGACCATGCCAAAAATGCCGCGGGGGCTGATTTGGAGTTGCGGCCTACCCGCGTGGTTATTTTTGGTAATCCTAAGGTGGGCACTCCCCTGATGCAGTGTCAGCAGACCATTGCCATTGATCTGCCCCAAAAGGTGCTGATTTGGGAAGATGAGCAGGGCGATGTGCAACTGGCCTACAATGACCCGCAGTATTTAGGGGGGCGTCATCGCCTCAACGGCTGTGGTGTCGAGGCGATTAAGACCATTTCAGGGGCGTTGAACAATCTCACCAACGGTGCGATCGCACCCTAAGCACTCCGCCTTCTGCGCGACCGGGCAGGGCGCGCCCTTCACCACCCCTACTTTCCCACCAATGCCGTTGGTGCCATCAGCTGTAACTGCTCCTGGCTTACCCAGCGGGCATACTTGCCCTGGGCAATTTTGCACAGGTAATAGTGGCCATCGTCCAGCAGCACCTCCACCGCCTGCACCGACCACTGTTGGTCAAGGTAGCGCACGGTGTCCCCCACGGAAGGCACCCAGCTGGGCTGGACTGGGGCCGGTTTGCGGGCTAGCAGATAGTCAATGTCTTGCCACAGCCGGGCCAGGGCGCGTTTGAGTAGTGGGGTTACGGCGTCGGCGATGGCGGCGAGGATCAGGGTGCTGAGGATCATCAGGGGAAGTGCGATCGCATACCTCACCCCATCACCCTGAACAAATAGATCCAGCGTCCAACCCACCACAAAGTTATGGATCAGAAAAAAGCTATAGCTGTACTTGCCCAAATTGACTGCTAGCTGACGACCCCAGCCCGCCGATGTGAGCCATCGACAAACCACCATCCCCACCAGGGTTAACCCTAGGGGCATCAATAAATCGCACACCAGCCACCCCAGTTTGTAAAACTGGCAAACAAACCCCGCAGCATAGAGAGAAAACCCCATTTGCAAGGCTTTGGCTTGGGGCCAAAACAGCACACCGCGCCCATGCTTATAGGCCTGGGCCACCACCATGCCAATTACAAACGTACTGAGTTTCGCCAACAACACATAAAACGGCAGGGGCCCCTGGGGCGTATCCAGCAGGGTATAGGTGGGCTGTCCACCAAACACATAGGTGGCCAACGTCCGGTAACCCAGGGTAACCACAAGACTGACCATCACCAGGTTGCGACCGCCCCAGCCATACATCAGCCGATGTAGTAACGGAAAACACAGCGTAAAACTCAAGATCAGCGGAATAAACCACCAGGGACCGCTAATGGGCAACAGGAGACTACCACCCGGATCAAACAACAGCGGAAACGTAGACGCTGCAAACAGATTCCACACGGGGGGAACATACCCCTCGGTGGCAGCACCCAGCACCCACAGCACCGGGTAGGACAGCAAGGCCACCGTCCAAAATGGCCACAGTAAACGTGATAAACGCTTTTGCCAAAAGGCCAGCCAGTCAAAGGAGCGCTGTCGGGTGGCCAGCATCAAACTAAAGCCACTCAACAGGATAAATACATCCACAAACTGAAATCCGAATAGGGCTGGGGTCCCCAATAGATCGATCCATCCCGAAAGGGTGTGGAGAGAATTTGCCGTCGGGATGAGCTGTTGTAAATTATGGAACAACCCTGTGGGCTGGGGAGTATACCCATATTGGGTATACAACAGCTGGGCATGGTAAAGCAGGATCATGACGGCGGCAAAAATGCGCAGTCCGTCTAACCAGGCTAGGCGTTGCACCGCCATGGAACGGTTAAAACGACGAGTCATAGTAGATGTCAGGGTAAATGTTGTTTTCTAAAATAGATTCTCTATAAACCGGTTCTACAAATAGGTCTAAACCTAGGTACTACAACCTGGCTGTTTCGGGCAGTGCATAGGCCTTTTCAAAATTGGCCACCACCGGTGTTACATCCCGTGGCGTGACCACCCAGTCTGTTTTGCCATGGAGGTGGTCATAGAGGGCCACCACCGCAATCATGTTCTTAAACAAAGAGTAAAAGGGGATAAGTAGGGCGTATTGCAAAAAGTAGTAGGTCGGATAATGGCGATACCCCACTTTGGCGGTCACTACGAGTTTGTAGATACTACTTAAAAAGGTAATGACTGTGGCCGACAACAGGAAGGCATTGCCGGTGAAGTCAATGGTGCCCGTGACTAGCCAGCTACTGAAAACAATGGGCAAAATCTGCACCGATAAAATGGGAAATATTTCTCGGTAGTAGAGCAAATGGGTCCAAATTAGCTTTTGACCAAAGGTGAGCTGGGACGATTTCCAAAATCGCTTTTGATAGCGCAGGCTCACTTCTAGCCAGCCCTGGGACCAGCGTTTGCGCTGGGACCAAAAAGCACTCACCCGGTTGGGCGCTAGCTCCGTCACCGTAATGCTGCGGTCGTGCACAATCCGATAGCCCTGCAATAGGGTGCGGATGGAGGCATCAATGTCTTCGGTCAGCATGGTGGGGTTGAACCGGATCTGCTGCAATACCGATGTGCGCCAGTAACCATTGGACCCACCAAACAAGGCCGTATCCACCATTAACGACTTGGCAGAATGGCTCACACCGTAAATGGATTCAAACTCCACCGCAATTAGGCGTGTCAGTAGGTTTTCGCCCCGGTTTCGAATCAAATTGCGGCCCTGGACCACGTCGTAGCCATTGGCGATCCATCGCCCAGCCCGCTCAAAGCAGTCTGGGGCTGGATGGTGGTCCGCATCTAGAATGCAGGTGATATCTCCGGTGACAATGTCTAGGGCCGAATTAATGTTTTCAGCTTTAGAATGGCTGCCCTCCACCCGGTGGGGCCGAAAGTTAGGATATTTCCTCGCCCATCGCGTCAGCGTTTGCTCAATGGGTAACTCCACGGGGGTGTTGTAGGCCAGGATTACTTCTAGACCGGCCTCTGGTTGGTGGACGCGATTGAGCAAATGGTCCACGGTCTCTAGGATGATGTCCTGCTCATTGGGCAGATAGGCCGCCACAATAAACGAACAGCGGGGTAAGGGTTGGTGGGTCACGGGCAAGTCGGCGCCGCGAATCCCCAGGCCCTGCTTAAAGCGATGTTTGAATACATCGGAGGACGATAGCGGCAAGCGGGACGGTGCCGATGGTCCCGTAAGGCGCGATGGCCGGGGCTGTTGCCGATGGCTATTGGAGCCCGCAAAACGTCGCCACACGGCGGCGGTGGACTCGGCTATGACCATGACCGCACTGGTCAAATATAGGATGACCAGGGAGATGTGGAGCCACTGTAGCGAAGTATTGCCCAGGGTCAGGCTGCAATAGCAAGCAATGGTTGGTAGACCGATGAGCAGCACATTGAGAAAAATTAGCTTGCTGGCAATTTGCCAGCGTTCGCCTTGAAATCGCCAGAATTTGCTAACGGATAGGTTAGCGATTTTGCGATCGCATTTATTATTCTTTCTTTGCATATAGCACCCCTTTGCAGGTGTCTGAATCAAACAAACGTTGAACAATCGGTTGAAGCACAAACACGCCGCCTAGTCGCCATGGGGACCCATGACTTGCAGCCGAGGCTGCTCAAACCCAAGCTCCGTAATCATCAGAGGGAAAACTGCTAGACCAGCAGTTCAATTTTCTTTGATAAGTTTTGGAACTTGATTGCCAATATTAACGCAATGTTAAGCATATGTTAATTTCTGTGTGTACGGACAGGGGGTGCAGCCGTTGCCACCATGGCCATTACCCTAATTTCCTAAATTTCCTACCCGTTCCAAGGTTCTAGCCTGAAGTGCTGATTTACCCGAAAACAACGGTTGGGCACTAATGTTCCGTATCTAGGTCAAGGATTACTGACGGAATCACCTAGATTCAGACTGTAGAGAGAAAAGACTCCTATCAACGAATGTACATACCCATGAATATTCTGACCCCAAAATCGTTACGGCGGTGGTTAGGGCTATTTCTAGCCGGACTGCTCACCAGCCTGATGGTGACTGCTCAACCAGCGGCCGCCCAAACCAACTTTTGTGAAAGTCGGTCTGTCCCATCGGACGTTGTCCAAGGACGTAGCTATGGCGACCCCCACATCAATACCTTTGATGGGTTCCACTATGGCTTTCAAACCGTGGGTGAGTTTATTTTGACCCACAACCGCAGCCGCGACTTTGAGGTGCAGGCGCGCCAGGCGGAGGTGCCCAACCGCAGTAACCTATCGCTGAATACGGCGGTGGCCATGCGGGTGTGTGATCACCGGGTGGGTATGTATGTGCAAGATAGCCCCGATGGCCGCAGCCTAATGTGGGTGGATGGGGTGCCCATTGATTTTGTGGATGATGCTTTTCCGCTGCCCAACGGTGGCGAAATCCAACGCCAGAATGATCGGAACTATACGGTCATTTGGCCCAGCGGCGACCAGGTGGCCCTCAAAACCATTACCGTTAGCGGCGCTCGGTTTATTAACATCATGCCCATAGTAAGTCGCGATCGCAGAAACCAAATGGCTGGTCTGCTGGGCAACTACAACGGCAACGCCGACGATGACCTGGTGGGTCGCAATGGCACCGCCCTGCCCACCCGTTCCACCTATAGCATTGCCACCAATACCCTGAATCGGGCCCTACCGGCTGCTATCCCGGTCTACGAACTTGAAACCGCCTACTTTGACCAGCTATATAAGCAATTTGGCGATAGCTGGCGCATTACCCAAAGCGAGTCCCTCTTTGACTATCCCGTGGGCCTGACCACCGCCAGCTTTACCAACCGTGGCTTTCCCGACCAGTACCTCACCCTCAATGGCGTTAGCGATGCTGAGCTAGAAGCCGCCATCGAAGAATGCGAAGCCGCTGGTGTTGCGGAAGATCAGATGGATGGCTGTGTGTTTGATGTGGCCGCCACCGGCAATAGCAGCTTCGCCAACGCCGCCGTTAATGCCGTGGCCAATGTGGTGGTGGATCGGGTGACCGACCGAATTATCGACCAGGTGGATGACGTGATTCCCCTTCCAGGCGGCATTCGGTTTCCTTTCTAGACCCCGTTGGAATGGGGTAATGAACCCCAGGTAATCAAAGGAGCGATCGGGTTGCGATCGCTCCTTTTTAATGGATCCCGTTACATTTTTATTTTTCCTTTATTGCAAATATTTAGAGTAGCCTAAGCGCATCCGTATTTTTACGATTCAGCGCCTATCCTGGCAGCCATAGAGACATTGGGGACAATCTTCCATGGTGAAGCCAACCGTGCCTAACAGCCAAAAGGACGCTGATATTAGCCCTTCGAAGGAAAAACCCAAACCTAAAACTACCCAAAAAACAGCCGCTAAAAATAGAGTGGCCAAACGCAAAGCCACCAAAACCAAGGCTGTTAAACAACCCATTAATCAAATTGCTACAATTCCTATGGCAACTCCAGCTAAAGCAGCCAAGAAAAAATCCATGAAACGGGCTGGAAAAAATAAGCCGTCTAGCCAACAAAAGCCTTCAAAAAGTAAGAAGAAAATCAGCAAGTCCACCTATGAAACCGAGCTGGAACGGTTACAGCTAGAGCTGGTGAAAATGCAGGCATGGGTCAAACATGCGGGGCTAAAAGTTGTTGTCCTATTTGAAGGTCGAGATGCTGCCGGAAAGGGCGGTGTGATTAAACGAATTACCGAATGTCTCAATCCCCGTTCTTGCCATACCGTGGCCCTCGGCACCCCCACGGAGCGAGAGAAAACCCAATGGTATTTTCAGCGCTATGTCAGTCAGCTGCCCGCCGCTGGTGAGATTGTTCTCTTTGACCGCAGTTGGTACAACCGCGCCGGGGTGGAGCGGGTCATGGGCTTTTGCACCCACAGCGAATACACCGAGTTTATGCGCACCTGCCCCGAGTTTGAGCATATGCTACAGCGCTCGGGCATCATTCTGGTGAAATACTGGTTCTCTGTCAGTGACAAGGAGCAGGAAAAGCGATTTCAAGACCGCATTGATGATCCCACCAAACGCTGGAAGCTGAGCCCCATGGATCTTGAAGCGCGGGCCCACTGGGTGGAATATTCCAAGGCCAAGGATGACATGTTTGCCATGACCGATACTACCCAGTCTCCTTGGTATGTGGTGGATGCCGATGATAAAAAGCGGGCTAGGCTCAACTGCATT
>CALHGI010000215.1 GCA_938029995.1 uncultured cyanobacterium
CTCAGCGCATAAGAGATCGTACTTATGTTGATAATAATGGGGATTATGGGTCGCCCACAGATGTAGTTTCTCTTTACCAACAACAATCCATTTTTCTAACTGAGTTTTCTCAAGAGATAAGGTGCGAGGTTGTTCAAGCAAAAGGGCCAAACAGGTTAATGTTCCGGTAAAAAAGAGTAGGGACGTGTTGAGTGAACCCAGGCCACTTCTGGCAATGCCACAGGCTCGCTGATAAAAGTCCAAGGCATTATCAAAATCCTCAAACAGATAACAGAGGATTAATTTATGAATATACCAGCACCAAAGACCGAATTTATTCTGATTATTTTCAAATTGAGCTCCATCAACAGTTTCATCAAATGCCTTGCCAATCAGTTGGGTTGGGTTATTAGCATCCCCCAAGAGGTTAAGAACAGTCTGATGCAAAATGCGGTTGTAGCCTAGAGCAGTGTTCTGATTGATGGCCGCAACTGCCCGACTATAGTGAGCCACATCAACGGCTAAGGATGAAAGCTCATGACCAGCAAAATACTTGTGAGTACAGTAAATATGAGCGGCATAGCCCGCGGAGGATAACTCACCGGTTTCTAACCCGATGCTATAGGCTTGCTGGAGCGACGCTAAGGTATTTTCAATCGGTTCTTTCCAGTGACTGATAAACATATGAATCACAACAAGCGTAGTCGAAGCTTGACTGAATGTCCCGAATTGTTCGATGAGTTGTGCCGCAGCCTGACCAAAGCGATATCCGGTTTCGATATCATTGACGGCATGACAAGTGAGCATCCCATAACTCGCATAGCTCAAGGCAGATTCTGCCATATTGCCGTGAATCAAGGAAATCTGCATCATTTTTAAGCCTATGAGAGCATAAAGTTCAGGCTTAGAGTTATAGGCGGCTTCCCCAGCTTTGACGAGCAGGAGGAGCAATGTTTTGGGGTAACGGGATGTCGTTTGGGGTAATGCTAGAATCTCGGTGGCTGAGCGGCCTGCTAATAATCGCTGGGTTTCCTGTAGATATGTTTTGAAATCATCATCAGGCTGGTCTGGAAATTCAATCCCCAAAGATGCCAGGGCCTTTAAACCAAGAGTAATCGCCTCTAAGAACTGTCCCTGAACGGTCTTGGCTTCCATCTCGACTTCATAGACTTTCACCGTGTCCAGCGGGTCCTGTGCCTGCTGTTTAACCGACGGAGTAAAGGCCTCCATATCATGCCAGTTGCCACTGAGATAGGCCGCTGAGACGGACGTATTATAGATCTCTAGGGTGAGGTCATAATGAGTGTGCCAGCTATCGGTTGGTAACAACTCACGGCAGACCTGCAAACACTTATTGGCGGTGCGGTAGGCTGTGTTAGAAATGGCTTGTTTCGCCGCTCTTAGATTTAACTGAATCAGGACTTGTTGCTCAACCTCATCGGTGACCAAATGGTGCCCCAGATTCAATTGGCTAATGATTTCAAAGAGACGATCACCTTGCTTATCTGGAGGAGTCTTCCGAAGCCAACGTCTACCAATTTCAAGGTGAACTTGCTGGGTTTGATTTTCTGGGATCAGACGATATGCAGCTTGTTGCACTCGGTCATGTAGAAATCGATAGCTAATGGTGAGATCGGTCAAATCTGTTGTCTTTTGTTGTAACTCTAAAGGTTTCTGAGAACTCTCATCAGAATCGCTTTCTATTATTATTTGAAATGTTTTCTCAAAACAGGATTGATTAGTCTCCTGCAAGAAGTTACACGGATTACTTTCTGGAATGATTAATCCATTTTGAAGTGCTGGCCAGAGGTTAGTAGAAACGTCCTTTGGAGTCACATCACACATTATGGCAAGGGTGGCTGCATCAAATCGATTACCAATGCAGGCCGCGATTTTTAAGACTTCTTGAGTAGCCGTAGACAGCGTTTGCAAGCGCTCCACCATATAGTCCACGACATCATCCGTCAGCGCGAATCCTTGTATCTGAGCTAAATCACACTGCCAATGACCCTGGTCTGAATCAAAGGTGATGTAACCGTCATTGTGTAATCCTGCTAAGAACTGAGTGGTAAACAACGGATTACCCTGAACCTTTTGATAGACCAATCGCGTCAGCGGCTTTGCGGCATCTAAGGAACATAGCAGGGTATCCGCAACCAGCCGATTGACGTCACTCTGGGTAAGGGGGGCTAACCTTAATGTATGAACAGGTGCATTTTTTCGTGCCATTTCATCCAAGGTCAGCATTAATGGATGCCCTGCCAAGACGTCATTATCTCGATAGGCACCCAGGACTAACAGATAGCCTTTTGCTAAACCTTTGAGATCAATCAGTATCTTGAGTAAGTTTAGGGACGCTGGATCAACCCATTGCAAGTCATCTAGAAAAATAACTAGGGGATGATCTGGAGCGGTAAATACCTGCACAAATCTACTAAACACAAGATTAAATCGATTTTGGGAAGCCATTCCCGAGAGTTCTAGGGCAGGGGGTTGCTGACCAATAATGTGTTCTAGTTCCGGAATAACCTCTAAAATGACCTGACCATTGCGCCCCAAAGTTTCTAGGATCTTTGTTTTCCAGAGGGCTAATACCTGATCCGATTCCCCCAGCAACTGTCCAACCAATCTCCGCAAAGCTTGAACAAAGGCGGATAAGGGAACATTTTGGTTGAACTGGTCAAACTTTCCCTGGATGAAATAACCCCGTTGTCGGACAACAGATTTTTGGATCTCATTAACTAGAGCGGTTTTACCTATCCCCGAGGACCCAGTTACCATTAAAAGTTCGGCCCCCCCTTGAACAGCTCGGTTGAAGCCATCTAGCAATGTTTGAACATCGGCGTCCCGTCCGTAAAGTTTTTCGGGAATGAGAAAGCGATTATTCTGATCCCGTGTTCCCAATTCAAATAAGGGAATCGTTCCCGTTCTTTCCCAGGACTGCTGACAACGTTCTAAATCATGCCTGAGACCCAGGGCACTCTGATAACCATCCTCAGCATTTTTCGCCATCAGTTTGATAATAATGGCCTGCATGATTTCCGGAACAGCGCATGGACTGGCTTCTGGAAATATAACTGGACTGGCAAGATGACGATGTACCAGTTCCATGGGATCCATGGTCGAGAAGGGAAGTTCCCCGACCAATAACTCGTACAGAGTGACACCAAGGGAGTAATAGTCCGTTCGATAATCAATCCCCCGGTTTATTCGTCCCGTCTGTGCAGGAGACATGTAGGCCAATGTACCTTCTAGGACATTGGGATTTACCAGTTGTGCTTGTTCTCTGGGCAACAAACTGGCAATACCAAAGTTGGTTAGCTTAACTTGCTTTGTTTCCTGATGAATAAGGATGTTGGCAGGCTTAATGTCCTTATGGATAACTCGTTGCTGGCTAAGGTAATGAAGGGCGTCTGTAAGCTGGAGGGCAATGGCTAATACTTCAGACAGAGTACGTTCCTGGGTCTGTTGCCAATAGGCTGCCAGAGAAATCAAGTTCTCATCGGGAAAGATCAGGGCATACCCGCTGTTATATCGTTCCAGGGCAAGGGGTTGGGCAATGGCAGAATGGTTCAGTTGATATGCGATCGCATACTGATTGCGAAACTGAACCAGCTCAGTAAGACTAGGCTGGAGGGATCGCAATATCTTAATCACGACCGGATATTCTTGGGCAAGCGCACCAGGTTCTGAAACGTTGGTTGTTATTAAACCATTTTCCTCCACCGCCGTCGCTCTATAAACAGCAGTACGACTATCGATATAGAGTTGTTCAGTAAGGGTATAACCTTGAATTGACGGTAGACCGTGACTAAAAAAATCTGACATAGCCGTAAATCACCTGAAATATATTTAGGAAACTACCCCAGGGATATCAACAGGGTTCATAATTGGAATACGTGACATTACATGCTCTATAAGTACTCAAGTTTAAGCCAAATAAGTGACAGAATTCACTAGCGTAAATCACTATGTTCACGTTCGAGTCTACCCCCCGCCTTGAATGATGCCACTGTCGTAACGACCCACTCGGTATTTTCATACATTCCCCCTTATTGACCTAATAACGTCTGAATGGACCGGACTAACTGTTTGAGCTTAACGGGTTTGCTGAGATACTCATTTGCACCAGCCTCCAGGCAACGCTCTTTATCACCCGCCATGGCCAGAGCAGTTAGGGCAATAATAGGCACCTGTCGGAGCTGGGGCGATTGGCGAAGCCGCTGCATGGATTCAATGCCATCTAATTCCGGCATTTGAATATCCATCAAAATTAAGTCTGGATGGTGAGATTGGGCCAATTTAAGCGTTTCTAGACCATCATTTGCCACCATCAGTCGATAGCCAACGGTTTCTAAATAGGACACCATTAAGCTAATGGTATCTTCATTGTCTTCCGCTAAAAGGATAAGGGGGGACTCATCTGGTGGCGCAGGTAGGCTGGGCGAGTTGATCTCATCAGACAATGGGTCCGCCTCAATTTGAGACACATCAGGTTCGTAGGGTAGGTTGATACAAAAACAACTGCCCACGCCCACTTCACTGGTTAAACTAACGGTTCCCCCGTGCAGCTCCGCCATTTGTTTAACTAAAACTAAGCCCAATCCCGTTCCCATATATTTTCGATTCAGGGTGCTATCAATTTGGGAAAAGGGTTTGAAGAGTTTAGTGATGTGTTCTGGTGCAATGCCAATGCCCGTATCCGTCACGCTTAATTGGATATAGTTTTTAGCTCGTAATGGGCCAGATTTCCACCCCCATTTTTTGGGATTTTGGTCCGATTCAAAAATTGTTTGGGTGTCTACGGCTGTCTCAGTTTGGTTCTGTTGGCGATAGCTAACTTCCAAGGCAACAGAGCCCCCTTCAGGGGTGAATTTAACTGCGTTATTAAGCAGATTCACCAGACTCTGAAGTATGCGTCGTCCATCAATGGATAGGGTGGGAGCAAGGGGGGGAATAGCTGTCGTCAGGGAAATGTGTTTTTTGATGGCTTGTTGTTGAACCAGGGTCAGGCTAGATTCACACAAACTCGCAATATCGGTAGCACTCACATCTATTTCGAACTGCCCTGCTTCAATTTTGGCAACATCGAGAATATCGTTGATCAGGTCTAGTAAATGGGTACCGCTGCGTTCAATGGTTTTTAGGTATTTGAGTTGCGATTGGGTCAAGGGGCCAAAGACCTCATCTTGCAAGGCTTCAGACAGGCCCAAAATGGAATTCAGCGGGGTGCGGAGTTCG
>CALHGI010000216.1 GCA_938029995.1 uncultured cyanobacterium
CCGGCACCGGTTACCCCAATTCCCACGCCCATGACGGCCTCGGTGATGCCCATGTCTCCAGCTGGTGCTGTCGATACGGATGGCCCAGTGCCTCCGATTGCCCCAGTCACAGCCATTGCGCCCACCGATTCAGAACCCCCCGCTAGCCCCGCTGCCGAGAAAACCCGCAATCTCTTTAGTGGATTGCCGATTTTGGTGGTTGATGACAACGAGGATAATCGCGACATGCTCAGTCGTCGCCTCAACCGTCGTGGCTATCAATCGGTGGTGGTGGAAAGTGGTGAGGCGGCCCTAGACTACATTCAAAATAACGCCAACGTAGGTTTGGTGCTGCTGGACATTATGATGCCGGGCATCGATGGCATTGAAACCCTAAGGCGTATTCGCCAAACCTATTCCCGCAACCAGCTACCGGTACTGATGGTGACGGCAAAGGCCCAAAGCGATGACATGGTGAGGGCGTTTGAGTTGGGGGCCAATGACTACATTACCAAGCCGATCGATTTTGCCGTCACCCTGGCCCGAGTTGAGACCCAGCTATCCATTGTCAAAGCGACCAAGCAGGTGTCAGGGCCGGTCGAATCCAGGACGAAACCGCTCACTCAGCAGTCCCACCCATCCCAAACTCAAACTGAGTCGGCACAACCAGCGGCGGCCAACATTTCCTTAGTGTCAAGCAATTCCTTTTCCAGGTTTGCGGCGGAACGCTATCAGGTGCAATACTTTCTCCGTCAAGAACCCTTGGGCCCGATTTCCATTGCCCTGGATAAGCAGACGGATTCCCTCGTGTTACTCCAGACTCTCAAGGCCTACTCCCAGGCTACTGCTGAGTTGTTGAAGCGGGCGATGGAACAAGAAACGGAGAAATTCCAGCCCCTACGTTCTCTGTTTCCAGGCTATACCTATGGCCAGGTGGACAATACGTTTTACGTGGTGCATGGGTTGGGCGAGAGCTTTGACCAGGAGCAGCTACTACAGGCCAAATTTGACACCCCGTGGCCCTTGGAATCAGTGCTGTTGCTGATGGACCGTCTGTTGGAGCAAGTGGGGATCTTTCATCGTCACCAGCAGGTTCATGGAGGCTTGAGGGATGATGCATTCATCCAGGCCAGTAGTCGGGAAAACCATGGTCAGTCGATGATTTTGGTGGATAGTGGCCTGGGTAAGCGGGTGATGATTGGCGTGAGCCAGCAGTCGGCTGAATATCGTAAGCAGTTGCTAATGCAGCGCGATTATCAGCCCCTAGAGCAGAGAATTGGTCGGCCGGTGATGAGTAGTGATGTGTATGCCCTGGGGTTAATTGGTCTCCAGGCCCTGACGGGGGAATCCGTCGATCAAATCACCCTACCCACCGTCAGTGGCGATTTACAGTGGCGTCAGTTTGCGGCTATTCCAGAGCCCATCGCCGACTGGTTTGATCAGCTGACTCAACAAAATCAGGGTAAACGTTTTGAGCATGCCATGGCGGCTCGCAATGCCCTACGGCCTCACCTACAACCCTATTTGGCAGAGCCGGGTTAATTCGTGCCATTAATCCGACCCAATCGTCGTCCGATCTACCTGATTATTGGCCATTGCCGATCAAGACAAACGGTGCCCAGTAAAACGGTTCGGTTTTACCCCTGGCCATGAGTTGGAGCTGGGCTGTTTGGAGCGCCTCTACTTTAGTGGCACCTGATGCCAGCTCAGTGTAAAACAGCTGCATTAGCTGGGCGGTGGAACGATCGTCCACCCACCATAAGGACGCCATCGCGGCGCGGGCGTCGGTGCGTTGGACTTGAAACCCCATGCCAAGGATTTCCAATCCATCTTCAATGTGGCTGATGCCGGTTTGACAGGCACTTAGCACCACTAGGTCAACATTGGGCAGGGTCCATTGACGTAGCTCCTTAAGGGTAATAAGGTCGCCGTTGCCGAGCAAAATAAACGAATCTTGGGGTCGGCCTGGGACAAAGGCGGCATGGGTGGCTAAATGGACGATATTTTGCCCTTGGAGCTGGGATTTGAGATTATCTCGGCTAAAGTCTCCATCTAGTAGCACCTCGGTCGTTGGCAACATTTTTTGCAAAAAATCGACTTCTTGTCCCGCATAGGTGAGACCCTGAAAGTTGGTTGTGGCTTGATCAATCGATGCTTCAAAGGTTTGATCGGCATCGGCAAATGCTCCAGCAAGAATATTCAAGGGCCGACTCGGTGCCTGGGTCAGATTGCCGACATCACTGGCGGTGAGGTTATGGGACGTGTATTGTTCGGCTAGCCATTGCCCCTGATCGGCGTCGTACAAAACTGAGAGCGGAATGTAGTGGAGAACACCGTCGGGAATATAGATAATATTCTCAATCCCTAGGGCGTGAAAATCGGACTTAAGGGGTCGGATGATGCTCTCATAGAGAGGCTTGGCCATGGCTTTGACATCGCTGCTGGGGTCTGCCAAATAATTGCGCAATGTGGTGACCTGGTCCGTAAGGGTGATTTTGTCGATGGCTGTGGTGTGGTGAATAGGTGCTCCATCGGGGGGGACAAGCAACAGTTCTAAACGATCCTCAAGCACTAGGGGATAGAGCACCGCCGATTTGTGGGGCAGTCCCTGGAGTTTTTGTTGCAGTTGCTGTAGTTTTTCGGGCTGCAGTTTCGCATCTTCGGGATGTTTGAGCAGGGCTAAGGCTGCGACCACCTCGGAATCTTGGAGAAAATCATCTAGGCTGAGGACGGGATCGTTTTCCGTGCGGCCTGCTAGTAAGAGCTGTTGGTGTTGTTGGAGGATGGTCTGTTCGGGGGCGAGGTATGGAATCTTGTCTATGGTTTTAGGCTGATCTATCCAGACATCTTGGAAATAGTCTTCTAGCTCTTGAAGTTTGAGCAGGTCTAAAACTTGTTGC
>CALHGI010000217.1 GCA_938029995.1 uncultured cyanobacterium
CACACGGTGGATCTCATTTCGCAATATTGGCGGCAAAGACATCTGCCGCAATGGTATAAAACTCGTTAAAGTAAAACAATGTAACGTTTCGAAGGTAGGTATGCGCGTACTCCTGATGACTGGTAAGGGCGGCGTTGGTAAGACGTCGGTGGCAGCGGCGACGGGATTACGATGTGCAGAGCTGGGCTATAAAACCCTAGTGTTGAGCACCGATCCGGCCCACTCCCTGGCCGATAGCTTTGATATGGAGCTGGAGCACAATCCCCGTGAAGTCAAGCCCAATCTCTGGGGTGCGGAGCTAGATGCTCTGCGCGAGTTAGAAGGGAACTGGGGGGCGGTGAAGCGCTATATTACCCAGGTGCTGCAAGCCCGTGGCCTAGAGGGTGTGGAAGCGGAAGAGCTGGCTATTTTGCCAGGGATGGATGAAATTTTTAGTCTGGTGCGGATGAAACGCCACCATGATGAGAATGAGTATGATGTGTTGATCATCGACTCTGCCCCCACGGGAACAGCCCTGCGATTGCTCAGCCTGCCAGAGGTGGCTGGGTGGTATATGCGCAAGCTCTATAAGCCGTTCCAAGCCGTATCAGCGGCCCTGCGCCCGTTGGTGGAACCTCTTTTCCGTCCTGTGGCAGGATTCTCGCTGCCGACGAATGAGGTGATGGACGCTCCCTATGAGTTTTATGAACAGTTGGTGGAGCTGGAAAAAGTTCTCACGGATACGGCGACGACATCGGTCCGGTTGGTGACGAATCCTGAAAAAATGGTCCTAAAGGAATCCCTCCGAGCCCACGCCTATCTCAGCCTTTATAACGTCGGGACGGATATGGTTGTGGCCAATCGCATCATTCCTGAAACGGTCACAGATCCGTTCTTTAAGCGTTGGAAAGAGAACCAGGAAGTTTACCGAAAAGAGATTCATGATGACTTTCGTCCTCTACCGGTGAAAGAAGTTCCCTTGTTCTCGGAAGAGATGTGTGGTTTAGCGGCCCTGGAACGTCTCAAGGAGACTATTTATGGTGACGAGGACCCCACCCAGGTTTACTACAAGGAAACAACTCTAAGGGTAGTACAAGAAGAAAATAATTACAGTCTAGAGGTTTACTTGCCGGGTATTCCTAAGAGCCAAGTGGAGCTGAGCAAAAGTGCTGATGAGTTGAATATTCGCATTGGCAACCATCGTCGCAACCTGGTTCTACCCCAGGCGTTGGCTGCCCTGCAGCCTGCCGGTGCCAAGATGGAGGATGACTATTTGAAGATCCGTTTTGCGCCCCTGAGCTAGGGACCGTCATGCCCTGGGCCATCTTGCATGGGTCCTAACAACAGCGGGGAGTAGGCTTAGTTCCCCACTGTTGTTAGGCGGTTAGCTGGGCGCAATAGAGGTGGGTGGTATAGGGGAAAATCAGTTGATTCTGATGGCTGTGATGGTCGAATAGCGATCGCAACTGCTCCATCATCACCCCATAGTTTGCCGTATCCTCTTTTGGGGCATAGGAACAGGACAGCAATCGACCCCGTAGGCCCTCAAAATCAAACATCTGATGGTGGTCAAACTCAGCCATGGCCATGGCCGCTGGGGCAAAGAATTCAGCTAATGCAGCCGCGGAGGGTCGTCGCTGTTTGACCAACCCATAATCAGGGGCATAGGCCCATAAAAAACGTTCATAGGCCTGGTGAAAAGGATCGCTCATCAAACGACTATTCCAAACCAGAGCCACCCACCCGCCTGGCTTCAAAATTCGAGCAAACTCTAGTTTGGCAGCCCGTTGGTCAAACCAATGAAAGGCTTGTCCCGCCACAATCCAATCCATGGAAGACGCCTCAAATGGAGTCGCTTCTGCCTGGCTGGCCACACTTTCAAAGTTGCCATAGGCCCGCAAACCATCCTCGGCCGCAGCCCGCATAGGGGCATTGGGTTCCACACCATAGACGCGGTTACCATGCTGGAGAAATGACTGGCTAAGCAAACCGGTACCAGACCCCATATCAACCACGCCATGGTCTGGTTTCAAACCACAGTGAACCACCAGATGATCCACTAGGGCTGTTGGATAATCCGGTCGATATTTCACATAGTCTGCCACCCGGTCAGAAAACCGTGCAGTTGAGTTGAGAATATCCATAGATTTGCCAAGGAAAATGGATATGGCCTTAAGACCACAGGTACTCGCTAACCGCTAGGCTGATGGCCACCAAACAATTGCCGTAGCACGGCCCAGCGCGAGCAGTTCCAATGGTCCACATGGGAACAGATTAGCCCAGCCCGATTCAGCTGGAGCTCACTCCAACCCGGGATAGAAATGCGAGGGGCCCAGGGCGTCGGTGCCGTGAAATGCAGCGTCCACCGAGTAATAAAGGTACCGGCGCTAGGCTGCTCTACGGTGTGCAACTCGAGGTCAATGTTGCGAAACCACTGCTCCATAAACCCAATCATGCGCTGGTACTGGGCAACACCACGAAACTCGTTCATCGGGTCCTTGAAGTACACATTCTCCGCATAGAGATCATAGCTTTGCCCTTGGGGAAAGCGGGCATAGTCAGCCTTGACTTGGGCGATGACATGTAGCATCTGAGTGGCCGACGGGTCACTATCCATTGTCTGATTCCTCCGGCGGATTGACCTCGGGCCACAGTCGTTCGAGCTGGCCCTGCCAAGCAGCTAAGGCTTTGCGGCCATACTCGTTATCTTCCATATTGCCCATGACGCCTTCTGCATAAAAGCGGTTGATGGTTTGCATGGTGGTTTCTAGGGTTTGCCCCTGGAGCTTAGCGGCTTGAATCAGCTGGCGCACCTTGGTTTCGATCAGGCTGGTAAAAAATGGAGACACTCCAGCTTGTTTCATGGTGATCAGCTGATCTAGGGCCGCTGAAAACTGATCGCCATCCAAGCTGGGCAAATCATGTTGAAAGACTCCCCACAGCAGGTTTTCATGGGCGGCATAGCAGGTTATGCGATCAAAGTTAGCCCTTAGGATTTCGGCTAAATAGGGCTGGGCTTCTGCCATGGGCACAATGGGCACGAGCAGTCTCAACCAGGCTTGATCTTCTGACAACAGGGCTAATAGACGCATATCCGATGTTTCTACTTGCCATGCATTGGGGGGCTGGATCTCACAGGCATGGGCAAAGCGAGTCTGGAGTATGGCAGTGATGTCTTGGGGAGTCATTGGGTTATGGGGGCAGGGTGCAAGGATCAGGAAAGGAAATGGGGCAGCTGAACGGATTCAGCGGGTGGCTATAGTTTGCGCTGTATTTGCCCTGTCTATAGCACCATAGCTTTCATCGCTCACCTATAGCGCTGAAAGCTATGGTGTGAACGATGGGCACCTATCGTTCGGGAGTTCGGGACCATCGGCAACGTCCACCCTAGGCACAAAAAAGGAGGTGTAGAATCTACACCCCCCAAACTAGTTTGAATTCAGTTGATGTCGTAAATCAACCTAAAATGCGAACCACTCTTGCACGGCTTCGGCCTTCGTGTTGGTGTTACGCTCAGGCGTTTCACGGGTGAACTTCATGTGGATAGAACGAGTTTGCTCACCGTCAACGGCTACTGCCTTGATGGGGTAGTCAATCAGGCCATCCTGGAAGGACATTTGATAACGGAAGGTGCCGTCGGGCTTAAGGTCAATCTTGCGATCGCCAATGGTCACGGTGGCATCGGGCTCAGTGGCACCGTAAACGATCAGCTCAGCATCGGCAATCAACCAGAACTGACGAGGACGAACCGGGGGAGCAGATGCGGAGAAACCAGCACCCGACATATTGACGCCGGAAGCAGTGGGCAAGGACCACATGCCCACGCCCGAAGGGAAGACAAAGGAGCTAACGGACTGCTCAGGCACTTGGTGCATGGAACCAAAGATGGAACCCGCCACACGCTGGGCTTCCATGGACTTAGCCTGGGCAAAGATTTCATCGTAGATGGGGTTACCGTTAGCATCAAAGCCAGCAACACCAGGCTTCTTACTGGGGGGAACCAACGTCATGACGGTCTTACCGCGCAGATCATCGTCCCAATTAACCGTGACAAAGTGGTCTTCAATCCAGTCGGAAGGATAAACAGGGGGAATGTGGATGGGGGTGGAACGGGCCATCAACAACCAACGACCGTCGGCGGCCACATAGCCGATTTCAGCCATATAGTCGCGATCGCTAACGGGAATTGGCAAGAACCATTCCCGCGTCATCTCATCACATTCGAACTGCTGAAGACTGTGGGGACTGACGTTATCGATGTCGATATCAGTTACATCGTAAAAACGAATCGCCAGGCGAATGCCCCCTTGGCGACGCATTTCATCCTTATGGGTACCCGGAATATCCCAGTAAGCATAGGCCCACTGAGGGTCGCGGGGCATTAATACAATGCGGCTTTCACCGTAGCCACCGGGCAAATCACCAAACCCTTCATCCACGGTAGCCAACTCTTCCATGGCTAGAGCCGGAGCAGTAGCATCCGCAGTGCTAGTGGCAGCTGCAGTTGCACTAGTCGTCGTGGCCGCTCCAGGAGTGGAAACCGCAGCGGCAGCGGGAGCCTTGCCACTATCCCGAGCCGCTTGGGCTGCACGGATTGCATCAACTAGCTCAACCTTGCGCATGCGGCTGTAGCGAGATACTTCGTACTCACTTGCAACCAGACGTAGCTGACGGAGTGTCAAATCTTCTAATGGAGCCCTTGAACCGTTACCCATGACCATACCCTTCTCTATCACCACTGCAAACAGATAGCTAAATCACCCGGCGGGGATCGCTTTCAAAATTCATAGTGCCAACAAATGGCACGGGGATCAAGCCCAATGATCCCCGCAAAAACATTTTGCCATCGAGTTTTCAGTACTTTCAGAAAATATTTAGTCATGAAATCATGATACTTAGGGGATCAACCAGATTTCAAGACAGAAATAAGTCATGAAATCATGACTTACGGGGATCGTTGTCCGTTAGGGTTACCCACCGTGGGGTATGCAATGATTGGGGCTAGACC
>CALHGI010000218.1 GCA_938029995.1 uncultured cyanobacterium
CGAAAGGCTTTACTTTTGGCAAACGAAGGCATGCGCCGGTTAATTTCTCCAGCCAGGGCAATAAAGCGAGTGTTGAAATTGACTTCCTTTGCTTTCCACTCTAAATAGTGGGGGTCGATGGGAATACAGTGACCTCCCACACCGGGGCCTGGATAAAACGGCATAATGCCAAAGGGTTTGGTATTGGCTGCATCCAATACCTCCCAAACATTTATATCTAAGCGATCGCAAAGTAGAGCCAACTCATTAACCAACGCAATGTTAACCGCCCGAAACGTATTTTCAAACACTTTTACCAGCTCTGCCGCTTTAGCAGAACTCACTGGCACCAAGTGATGAATTGTTTGTTGGTAAAAAAGCTCTGCCGCCTTTAAGGAAAATGGGTCTGAGGCTCCAACAACCTTATTGGTATTTTGGGTGGTGTAGCGCTGATTGCCTGGATCAACTCGCTCAGGAGAGTGAGCGAGAAAGAAATCTTTACCCTGTTTGAGGCCGCTGGCGTCTTCTAAGATTGGCCGAATGACGTCATCAGTCGTACCAGGATATGTGGTGGATTCTAATGAAATTAACTGTCCAGGCTGTAATCGAGCCCCAATTTCTCGCGCCACGCTTTCCACGTAGCTGAGGTCGGGAGTTAAATTCTTGGTTAATGGTGTTGGGACGCAAATAACAATTACGTCCATATCAACAACGCTGTCAAAATTGGTAATTGCTTTGAGATTTTGACTAGTGACCGCTTGCTTGAGGATGGCCGAATCAACGTCATCAATATAGCTATGGGCCTGATTAACCTGTTCGGCTCGCTTTGGGTTTTGTTCGATACCAATAACCTTAAAGCCTACCTTTGTTTTTTCTATGGCAAATGGAAGACCCACATATCCCAAGCCGACAACACCAATCGTGGCCTGCCGGCTTAAGATGCGCTGTTCAAGTGTCTTTAACGTTGAGGGGATTGGGTTGATGCTATTGGTCGATGACTGAGGCACTGATGTCATTACCTATCTAAGGTAGAGCTATCAGCCTATTCTGCCCTAGAGCCAAGTTTATGTATCAAGTTTCCTCTGTTTATTCTAGGAAGAATAGCCCAGGCAATGTCCTAGGCCTGAGGGAAGCACCAGAGGCCCTTCCTACCAGATGGTTGAATTTGTCTCTGCCTAAGGGATAAAACGTTGTTCACCGTAGGCCAGCAGATGCTCAATGGTGGTTAAGCGGTGTTCCCAGGTTTGTAGTCGATATTGGTTTTGCTGAGATTTGACGGATAGTTCGGAGCTAATGACCCGATCGAGCTGGTCTAGTTGCGATCGCACCTCTTCCAATTTGCGATGGGAGGGAGCCGCCGCTAAGTCAGTCAGTTGATTGCCCAAGACGTTTACATCATTCACCCACTGGGTCATCTTCTCTTCGCTCATCAGTAGCTGCCCATTATTCAAAAGCCAGCTCCACTCGCGTTGTAGAGCCTGATAGCGCTCTGTCGCCGTGTTAAATGGCTGCTGCTGTGGTAGCGATTGGGATAGGGGTTCCCCCTGGGTATTATTCAGCAAGGTTTGAATGCCCCGTTGTAGATTATCCACCGCAAATAGGGCATAGCCACTCACCGGCAAATCCCGAAGCGTCTGAATTTGATCCAACGCTGCCATCTCAGGCAGGTTTAACAAGCGAATCCCAGGAATAATCAGGGTAGAGCCATAGTTTGCCTCCAGCACCCAAGGTGTAATTAAATCCTCAAATCGATTGGTATCCATGGCATAGCTCATCAGCACGATCCAATCCACATCCCCCCGTTTGGCCCAAGTTTCCCAGTCCTGTTGGATTTTTTGGACCCGCTCATGGGTTGGCTTCGCAAATACAGCCGCCGAAATCGTCACGTCGGGTTTTTGTTGCCGGAGCATTTTGGAGGCGTCCGCCACAAATGAGCTCACCTGCTCTACTCGAAACTCTGTCCACCGTTGCCACAGCTGTTGCTGTCGACGCTGTTCCCGTGATGACAATGAGGGATTGTTTCGAGGAGAAAGACGGGCCGGATCAATCCCATTCATATCCCGAAAGCGTAGTCGAGCGGCTGTGCCATAACCATAGGTCCGATTGGCCGCCGGATCTTGAAAGGGATAGCGCACATAGTCAAAGTGAATGCCATCTACATCGTAGTTATTCGCCAGTTCCTGCAGCATGCGCATCAAATAGCTACGCACCTCTGGGTTGGCCGGGTCCAAAAACGGTTTATCTTGGCCCACGGGTACGGTACGTCCCTGACGGTCATAGGCAGCCCAGCCAGGATTGGCATTGATCAATGGCCCTGGATAGTTAGCGGGTAAATTCAACAGAGCATTGTGGCGACGATTCCCTGCTGCAAATAGCCACACCCACGCATGGACCTCGATTCCCCGCTCTTTACCCAATTTGACCGCTGAGGCTAAAGGGTCCCAGTGGCGTGTGAGGGGATTTTGCTGGGGAGCGATGCGACTCGGATAGATGGGATAGCCCGCATTGATGGCTTCAAAGAAAACCGTATTAATGCCCGCTGCCGCTAGTCGGTCAAACACCTTGGCTAAGTTTGCCTCGGAACGCGCTCGGACAATGGTGCCGCGATCTAGCCACATGGCCCGAATTTCAGGCTGGGCTAGGGATTGTTCCACCGGAAAGGCATTCCACAGGCCCTGTCGCGCTTCAATCCAGCGTCGACGGGCCGTGGCATAGTCTCGCCGAGCCATCAGCTCTGGCCAGTCATTCAGTGTCTGCTGCGCGGTTTCAAGGGCTGGATGGGTGAGCGGGTTAGTCAGGTCAGCTCCCCCTAAACTAGCGCTGAGGCTACCTTCGCTGCTAATGGAGGTGAGGGCTAAGGCTGTGGGGTGGTTACTGGCATAACCCTGGAGTAACGCTCCTTCAAACCGACCCATCAGATGACTCAGTTCCTCCTGCATGGCTAGATCAAGATAGGGGCTAATGGCCGCATTTCCTGATCGAATATCTAACCCAGGGGGTTCCACATTATTAGCTGGATCCAGCCTGTCTAAAGCCAGCTGTACACCGTCCAATCCATCTTCTAACTCTTCTTCCGATAAGCCATCGGGTGTAAACACTCCTAGCGCTGGGCTGCCTGGAGTAATCTCGGAGGCTTCCCCTAGGGGCGTAGGCGATTGAGTCGCCTTAGCCGGACTAGATATTGCTAAGATTAGCCCCCCTAATAAAATGGCCACCGTATGGCGAGTGACAAAACGGAAGAGGACAAGTGATGGATGAATCATGGGCGGAGATGACAAGCTAATCAAGATGATTGACGTGGCAAAAGCAATACGGTGCCAAAAATCCTAGGGATTGAGACGTTTTGCGTAACGAATATGACAAAAAATACTCAATTCCCAAGGAGGACTATACCGAACGGCGGCAATGTTTTGGGACATGCTTTACCTATTAGAAATGGCAAAACTTAGGGACATTATTTAAACGGCTGAAAAAATAGGTGCATTATGCTGAATTAATGCCCATGGGTTTGGACAACGGCTTTGGAAACTTTATAGCAGCGGTTTATTAAGGACTCTGCGACGATGTCATTGCCTCCTTACGTTAACGAACGAATGGCATCGCTCTATCACTTCTTACATGCTCCGCCGGATTAGCCAGAACATAAGGCATATATTTTTTCAGCTGATTCCATAAATTTTCCGATGGGCAGCCTGAAAAGCTGCCTCATAATTTAAGTCGCTGGCTCAATCTATGGCCTAATCATGCCCAAATCCCTTGGCTAAGCCGATGAATATTAGGGCATCATGGTGGGCTGCTGAATACAAGCAGTGATGCCTTTGCCGCATCTCCATAACCGAACAAGTTCTATAGATATCCAAATTGACCAGGGTTTATGCCAATTGACTAGCGTTGCTGTAGTAAAATACAAAATCCTGCGTTGAATAATGCTAGCCAGCCTGTTCAACCAAGTTCACTAATTCGTTTAATCGACTGTAATCGGTAAGCTCTATGGCGCTCCTGCAAGAACAAAAGCAAACAATTATTACTGACTACCAGGTGCATGAAACAGACACTGGATCTGTAGATGTGCAGGTAGCCATGCTCACTGAGAAAATTAACCGCTTGAGTAAGCACCTACAGGTTAATAAGAAAGATCATTCATCACGTCGGGGGCTACTGCGCATGATTGGACGCCGTAAGCGTCTACTCGCCTATTTGGTTCAGCAGGATGTCGAGCGCTATCGCGCTTTGATCAAGCGTCTGGGCATTCGCGGCTAAAGGCCCGATACTGTCTAAACGTTACGGTAAACGTCACGGCTCCATCTGCCCAATCTAATATCAGGTGTTTTATGCCTTCAGAGTCTCAGCGTGAGTCGCTGCCCTTTGAACCTAAGTCCAGTAAGCAGTCGAGTGGTAAGGCGGTCTCTCCCGCTGGTGGTCCCTTACCTAAATCGTCCCCTAGGTCTTCAGGGAAAGCGACTCCTAGGAAGGCGTCTGGTGCTGGTTCAGATGGGGATGAGCAGGATGCTGCTGGTATCCCGGAGGTAGTTAGTCGTCGGATGATGCGGCGCATGGCCGTGTTTTCTGGGGTCCCCACATTTTTGGGGATGTCTTCGTTTATCGTTTCCTATATCCTTTTGACCCGGCACATTGTTGAGTTTCCCAATGTCGTTGTGCTAATCGTCTCCTTGGGCTTTTTTGGTCTGGGTGTGATTGGCTTGAGCTATGGGGTGTTGTCTTCATCTTGGGAAGAAGAGGAATCTGGCAGTTTGCTGGGGATGGCCGAATTTTCCATCAACTTTCGGCGTATGGTGCAAGGCATACGCAAGAAGCCCTCTGAATCTGAGTAGGGGCGCTTGGCCCACGTAATTCATGGCATGCGTAATCGCTTCAGCCTATAGATAGATTTTCTGAATTAGTCAGATTGACCTTGCCTACTTTCCTGGGGCAGATTTAGTCTGGCTCATCAATAATATCGTGCAGCTGTTGCTCCATCTGCTTCAGCATGTTCATGATTGCTGGCAATGTTTTTTGTTTTGTATCCTGGGTGTCTAGGCTTCGCTGTGCCTGGGTGCGTAGTTCATCGATGCGCTGCTGAAGGTCGTGGGCAATGCCTAGGGCGTCGCGACTGATGTTGTCAACTTGCTGCTGTTGATAGAACTTGAGGGCGGCGCCGCGCAGTATTTGTAGGGTGGCCACTTCGCCATGGTCCCCC
>CALHGI010000219.1 GCA_938029995.1 uncultured cyanobacterium
GAATGTAAATAATTAGGCGTTGCTGATCCTCGGGATGATTTTGCTAGTCTCAATCCGGCTATTAGCCAGGTTTACAGATCGGTTCATCCTCTAAATCAGCAACGGCAATAATTACGGATATGCAGCTATGATTTATGGGCCGATGACGGTCAAGCTACGGCTTTACATCATGCCTTGCATCGGTCCTGGTCTTGATTTGTTGCCAATTGCTGGTGGGCCTATCCTTCGGCGCAAATTTCATCTATGGAAAATTGCTCCCGCTTCTAACTGACAGGCGGGAGCAACGGTGGGCAGGCGGGCCCACTGATGGAGTTGGATGGCTTTAGGTGCCGATCTTCAAAGAAGTTTCTCAGCCTCTATGTTTCCCCTGCGTCTTTTAAAGGCAGCCAGACCCAGACCTAGTAATCCAGGCAGCAATGCCGGTGTTGGAACAGGCTGACTATATTCCACAACATAACTGGCTCGCTGCTGACCACCCCAATCATTCCACTGACCAGCCTCAACCCAGTTGCCCACCGCAAAGTCTTCCCCTCGAAAGCCGAAGTTGTTGGGTTCACCCGTAGCCCAATTATTATGGTTTCCCTGGTTGAATTCTGGTGAGCCGCCTAATTGCCAGAATACCTGCCCTGTTTCAGGTCCTGAGATCCATTGCCACAGGCCTTCTTCCTCCTCATCACTGGCCCCTAGCCAGTAGTTAGGTCTATCGCTTGGGAACAAATTATTCAGGATAAATGTCTCTTCACCTATGGACGTCACCGTCACCAGATGTCCGTTGATTCCATTGAAAATGGACGTTTCAGCCGCAGTCTTGGCTTGGTCAAAGTTAAACTGTCCAGATACGTATTCGTAGTAATGGTTGTTGCCGCTCCATTGTACGGCCATGGCGGTTGCAGGGAGGGGAACCATTCCCAGCCCAAGGCTACTAGCCAATGTGGCTAGGCTAAACAATGTTGTTTTCATCTATGCTTCTTCGGTAATTAGCAAAAAATACCTATGGGTCACATTGGGTAAAACAAGTATGTGCGCTGCATTGCAACACCCATGTGACGAGCAAATTCCCTGATTTTTTGTTGACATTTGCCATATTGACTAGAGGCAAATGCACATTCCTAATCCGTGTTCAATTATTACCTAATAACCCCAAGGATTGAGTCGGTGAATTCCACACATTTCAGATTCATTTGATGGATTCTTGGGCCGCCCCTTTAAAATCGGCGCTGCTGATCCTTGGGATGGTGGCCTCTGAGAAATACGTGATCCAATGCATTTCAGGCGATCGACACATCCCCTAAATCAGCAGCGGCTAAAATTCAACATTATCTGGTGTTCGAGGAAACGGTATCACGTCACGAATGTTGGCCATGCCAGTCATAAACTGCACCAGGCGCTCAAAGCCCAGACCAAAGCCCGCATGGGGCACTGTGCCATAGCGACGCAGATCCATATACCACCAGTAATCATCATTTGGTAATCCAGCTTCAGCAATACGTGCTTCCAACACATCTAAACGTTCTTCTCGCTGGGAACCGCCAATAATCTCACCAATGCGGGGTGCTAACACATCCATGGCGGCCACCGTTTTTCCTCCGTCATTCAAACGCATGTAAAACGCCTTAATCTCAGTGGGGTAGTCTGTCACAATTACCGGCTTTTTGAAGTACTCTTCCGCCAGGTATCGTTCATGTTCAGACTGCATATCCAGCCCCCAGGAGACGGGGTATTCAAATTTTTTGTCGCACTTTTCTAAGAGTTTAATGGCATCGGTATAGGTAATGCGCTCAAACTCATTATTGATAATGTTGTCGGCGGTTTCTAAAACTGTTTTTTCAATACGTTTGTTAAAGAACTCCATGTCATCAGGACAGTCTTCTAACACCCGCTTAAAGACAAACTTGAGAAACTCTTCCGCTAAGTCCATGTTGCCTTCAAGATCGCAGAAGGCCATTTCCGGTTCCATCATCCAAAACTCGGCCAGGTGTCGGGAGGTATTGGAATTTTCTGCGCGGAAGGTGGGACCAAAGGTGTAGACATTGCTAAAGGCCATGGCCATAATCTCGGCTTCCAGCTGGCCACTCACGGTTAAATATGTGGGCTTACCGAAAAAATCTTGGCCATAGTCCACTTTGCCGTCATCGCCTTTTGGCAATTTGTCTAGGTTCATGCTGGTGACGGTAAACATTTCCCCTGCCCCTTCGCAGTCACTGGCGGTCAGGATAGGGGTGTGGATCCAGAGAAAATTGCGGCTTTGGAAAAACTCGTGGATGGCATTGGCACAGGCATTGCGGACGCGGAAGACGGCCCCGAGGGTATTGGTGCGCGATCGCAAATGCCCCAATCCCCGCAAAAACTCAAACGAATGACGTTTTTTCTGCAATGGATAGGTTTCCGCATCCGACTCCCCTACCACTTCCAGATGGTTGGCCTGCAGCTCCACCCGTTGTCCTTTCCCCGGCGACTCTGCCAAAGCCCCCGTCACCACCACCGAAGCCCCTGTGGTGATTCGCTTCATGGCATCGTCATAGCCTTCAATCTTGGCATCCGCAATTACCTGCAGCCCAGTCATGGAGGACCCATCATTAATATCTAAAAAACTAAACGCCTTAGAATCACGCTTAGTGCGGACCCACCCTTTGATCGTGACAACATCACCAGGGTTACCAGATTTTAGAATGTGTTTGATGCGCTGGGTGGTCATTGCCTATCCATAATTTTGACTCTATATAAGTTAGCGCAGGCTGCGTTCTTTGCTGATATTTATTCAGAATTCGGGCAGACCTTCAGGTATCCACCCATGGCCC
>CALHGI010000220.1 GCA_938029995.1 uncultured cyanobacterium
TGATTTAGGGGATGAACCGAGCGATCAGACGCACTCTATAGCCAACGGCTGCACCCATAGTTGTTGTAACCAAAAACGTTCAGCCATTACGCATAGCCTGACCTATGGGCGCCAAGTTATATAAAGCCATTAATCAGCCCAAATAAAAAGCCCTGACAATGCCCGTACCAATAGGGTGATGCCAAAGCTAGATATGCTTATAAGGAGAACCTTTCAAATTAAGAACTGTTTCTACATCGCGGTAATTCCAAAGACGTGTTAAATCCCTGGAATCTCAGACAGCTCACACTTAAATTCTTCCACCGAAAAATTAGTCATATCTCTCCATTCTTTAATGGTAAAAGAGAATCCTTTTTGATTAGCCATGGCCACAAATGACTCGGGGCTTGGGGCCGCATTTAACGTATCGCGTAGGCCCGGATCTATTTGTGCTTCGCGAAAAAGCTTGGCAACCTGTTCCTTAGCCATAATTGAAGTTGCTCACTAACGAATTGAATCAATAAATTTTCATCTGTGTATCCTTTCTAGCTTGTCGCACCCACCTGTGTGAATCGTCAGAATTACGGAAGTTTTCCTGATCCGAACTCGCTAACATAACAAAAAAAGTTGACAACAATTTTAAAGTCACTAGGGACTAAACACATTGGACGCCAGTCAAGAGATTTTAGGACAGGGTTGGGGGTTTCCCATGCGGCTCACCCTTCAAGGGGGACTGCAGCTGAGCAGTGCAACCCACAATCTAGATGAATCACTGGTCATTATTTTAAGCACTCGCCTGGGGGAAAGGGTCTATCGCCCAGATTTTGGTTCTCGACTCCATGAATTGGTGTTCGCCCCCCTCAATGAGGACACATTGTTGTTGGCACAAATTTATGCCCGTGAGGCCATCCAAAAATGGGAGCCTCGGGTAACCGTCGAATCGGTATCCGCCGACCCTACACCGGAAACAGGCAGCCTCAATATTGTCCTTAACTATCGCATCCGCAAAAACCACCATCGCCGTAGTTTGGTCTATCCGTTTTATCTTACGCCCAACAACGAGTGAATTCACGAGCCATCAAATCTTGTCACACCTGCGACAACGCACAGTGCATGAGCCCCCCACCCATAGCTCCCCACCATGGAATTCGATTTTCTCCCTAAACTCCCCAACTCCAATTTAGACGACCGCCAGTTTAAGGATCTCGTGGAAGAATGTTTGCTACGGGTGCCGCGCTACTGCCCCGAGTGGACCAACCATAATCCCAGCGACCCAGGCATCACCATGGTGGAGCTGTTTGGCTGGCTAACCGATCAAATGATGATGCGGTTTAACCAGGTGCCCCGCCGTAACTATGTGGCATTTCTAGAGTTGTTGGGAATTCGCCTACAGCCCCCCGCCCCGGCCCATACGCCAATTACCTTTTACCTGGCGGCTAGCTTGCCGGACCCGTACCAAATCCCGGCGGCGGTGGAGGTGGCCACCGAACGAACGGAGGTTGATGAGGCGATTATTTTTAGTACGGATCGGCCCCTAACCATTGGAGTGCCTCTAATTCACCATTTATTAACGGCGGATACCGCCGAGCAAAGTCCCAACGTTTTACAAGATCGGCTGTCGGTGCGTTGGACCCGTCAGGCAGATGGCCATTGGCGCGGTAGCGAACAGGCAATTTTTAATCCCACACCCCAAGCTGGCAACAGCTTTTATTTGGTGTTCGATCCAGAACAGTCGTTAGAGGGCAATGTGATCGCCCTAAACTTTGAGGGGGAAACAGCCACCCCCACAGGGATTCGGCCAGAGGCTCCCCCCCGTAAATGGGAGGCTTGGAACGGCCAGACCTGGGTGTCAATCCTAATGGAGGAAAGTGACGATGAGACTCGGGGGTTTAGTTTTTATAATACGGGCAGCACCAGCGATATTCAACGGGGCGAGGTGGTGCTGCATTTGCCCCAACAGTTGCCGGTGGTTGACTTTGCTAGCTACCGGGGGCGCTGGCTCCGCTGTGTGTGCATTGATTCGGTGGCGGGCATTCCCGCCTATAACAGTTCACCTCGATTGCTTAGTGTGGCGGCCCGGGCCATTGGCGGCACCATCGATGCTAGCCAATGTACCCTGATTCAGGATGAGCTACTGGGGGAAAGTGATGGCCAGCCGGGACAACAGTTTCAACTCCAAAGTCGCCCGGTGTTGCCGCGGGGTGAGGAGGAAGTATTGTCGGTAATCCTGCCCAGTGGCAGCCAACAACATTGGCAAGAGGTGAATGATTTTGCCGACTCCGGTGCCGATGATTGTCACTATACGATTGATTCACTGACGGGCATAGTGCAGTTTGGGCCGCTGATTCGGGAGCCGGGACAGCTGCAAACGGCCACTCGGCTGCGATCGCAACAGCAGACCAACGGCACCACCGTGCTCACCGCCACCCCCCAGCTGCTAGAACGCCAATATGGCGCAGTTCCCCCCCGGGGAGCCATTCTTACCATGGGGGCCTATCGCACGGGCGGCGGACAGCGGGGCAATGTGCAACCCCACACCCTGCGGGTGATTAAATCCGCCGTGCCCTATGTGGCCTCGGTGATTAACCATGGGCCCGCCTACCACGGGGCCGATGCCGAATCCTTGGACAATGCGGTGCTGCGGGTCCCTCGCCTATTGCGCACCCGCGATCGGGCCGTCACCCCAGAAGATTTTGAAACCCTGGCCATTGAAGGGAGCCAGGGGGCCGTGGCCCGCAGCATTTGTCCACAACAAATCAATCACCAACCGGGGGTGGTCACCGTAATGTTGGTGCCCCAGGCCAATACAGCGGGCATTGAGACCGCCATGGGCATCGCCCCCGAGGCCTTTGACCTCACCCCCCAACTCACCCAACAGGTCACCCAGTTCCTCAATGAACGTCGTCCCCTAGGAGTCCAGGTAAAACTCAACTCCCCCGACTATGTGGGGGTTACGGTCAAAACGGAGGTGGCCATAGACTCCGCCTATGGGTCCCCTGAAGCCCAGCAGGCGATTTTACACGATTTGCAGGTGGCCCTCTATCGGTTTTTAAATCCCCTCGTCGGGGGCCGCAACGGCAATGGTTGGCCCTTTGGTACGGCGGTCTATCCGTCGGACATTATTACCCTGTTGCAGGGGGTGACGGGGGTGCGATACCTGGGGGCCGTCATGCTCTATGAAGTGCGCCGGGAAAGCGGGGGGTGGTTGCGCCAGCTGGCCCCCGACAATGTGGTCAAGCCAGGTCCCTTGGGGCTGGTTTGTTCCTGGGCCAATGCCCAGCTGCGGTCGGGCCACACCATTAGTCTCATTGGTTAAGTCTCCTTAGCGAAGTCTCACGGATTAAGTCTCCTTAGGGAAAAAGAAGGGCCATGGCACAGGTAAA
>CALHGI010000221.1 GCA_938029995.1 uncultured cyanobacterium
CGAAATGATGTCTAGAGCTTGATGCCATAATGGATTATCTGCAAGTTCCTCATCAAGATCTGCAAATGACTGAACAATGATTTCCATTAAAGAGAAAGACTCATCATCTGTTAATTCATTACTTTTATACAGATGCATGAACTCAGAGATACGATTCGAATCTGACACCTCATACTCCCAATCTTGCATTTTAGGCGTATATGGCAACTTCAGCCTTAAGGCCAAAGATTCTCTTGCCTCTGTGGTGCTAAACCTCCAAAGGTGCTCAGGAATACTCATCTACGTTCCTCACCTTTTCTGTATAACATCCAACTCAACAGTAGTTGTTATTTGATCTTAGCGCAGGGTCTAGAGCGCACTCTTCCTCAGTAATCTAACAGGCGTAGTGCGGACACTCCAAACCAAAACTAACGAGAGCATAACTATCTGTTTGCCCTCTTATAGTGAACCCAGAGCCTGTCTAAATTACCTGCGGTAAAAATCTCTGTAAACCCGCATGAACTGCATACATTTGCGGTGAGTGAAGCACGAACAATTTCTTTGAAGAATATGGCTTTTGGATCACCTTGTACTTCAACCGTGAGACCTTCGGACGTATCCGCGCCATAATGCCCCTTATCATTGATATGGAGATCAGTCATTACTTTGTTGGAACCACATTTAGCACATGTCATTTTAGTGGACATTTTTCAAGACCTATTCTTGGAACACAAAATTGTAGCTACGACCTAACGGCAGAGTTGTGCGGCTGTGTAGCACCTCTCGATTTTAGCCAATAGTTTTCGCTCAGACCGCTCCAACGCCGTGTTCGGGGGCAGGACTTCTGGCAGGAGTTGCCACGAGATCGCAACTTACACTCATCTCGCTTGCCGATCCCTCAAAACCAATCACCCTGGGAAATTCATCAATATCGCAGTGGCACGTTGGTCTTACCTATGCCCATAGGGTTGTTCCGCACAGTCCTCCATGGCTAGCTGTGAAAAGTATGGATTTAATTGATTTCTCTTTCCCTATCTGGTTAGTTTTGACAGATACCTAAAATCGATCACCAATCTTAAAGATTACCCTAGTATCACCTTCGTCATTGATCCCAAATTCAAGCCGCACTGGCCCAACCGGTGTCAAAGCCCTGACACCAAGACCGTAACCATAGCCATCGCCTGGCTTATCTCTTGCCTCCGCAGGCATGCCGATCACATCATCACCGCTGCCTAAATCCGTAGCATAATCAAAAAATAAAGTTCCTCCGACATCAACATCATCGTCAAATGCATTGAAGGAAAACATGGGAAAACGATATTCAGCTGTAGCTTGGATAAAACTCTCCCCTGTACCTACGTCACCTGAACTATATCCCCGAACAGAACTGGAACCACCGAGATTAAAGGCATCATAAGGAGGCGAATCCCCAAGAATAGTCCCGCCTTGAAGATTTAGTACCAGGGTGCGAGGCCCTTCGGTAAACCCGAAAATATCAAAGGGAACAAACTGGGTATAGTTGGTGCTGAGGCGAGTGAATAGAATATCAGCATCACCCACGGGAATAGACTGGTCTAGCCCAAACAGCCATCTAGAGCCCTGGGTGGGGTTTTTAGTATCATTCCGATGGTCAACAACACCCGTAAAATTAACGGTTAGTAAGTCGTCTTCACCATCGTCACTAACGGTGAGGGCATTACCAAACTCATCGTTAGGAACGATATCATTTGAAAAGACATCCTCTCGAACAGAAATTTGCTGATAGGAAATGCCTAATGCTGCGTCGAAGGAAGATGAGAGAGGACGAAAGTATTCAACGCCGCCGCCGATGCGATGGACCCAAGGCTCATCTCCACTCGGTGTTTCAACCTCAGGGTCTCCGCCATCAAATTCAAGTTCTACACCTCGCCGATTGGCAAAGTTAACGGCATACCCAGACCCATTTCTTAGAAACTGTCTGAAGTCTACATCCACACCTAAGGTATTTTCACCGCCTTCAACACCGAGGGTTAGTACTTGATTGTTCCCCCCTATATTGGCAAAACCGAAACGGGCACCGCTGGAGAAACCTCTAGTGCCATTGGATAGGGGGACTACGGTACTCGGTCGTGCTGCCCCTTGGAGGGCAGTGGGGCGAGGTAAAGTTTCTCCCACTTTGAAGAAGAAGGAGTCCCGCTCATCTACAGTCACTACCATGACTGTTTGGTTAGGCTCAGCTGCGGGTTCGAGGGTCAGCGCTGCTTGCCTCAAGATAGATAGACTGTCAACTCGCGCTAGACCTTCTAAGGCGAGGTCTGGGTCGTAGATATCTCCTGGCTCTAGGTCAAACTCTCGGGTGATAATATAATCGCGTGTGTTGCCTTCGGTGGGCTGCCCTGCTTGATCAACAAAGCGCACTTGAATATCTGAAATGACTTCGCCATTACCTGGGGGCACCGTTAGGTTGCCAGGTTGTAATCCCAGGGTTGGTGATGATAGTGTCTCTGCCAAGGGTTCTAGGTCAGGCTCACCATGGGGTAAGGGTAATACTGGTGGACTGGTCTGGCCCCAGCTAGGAAGCGCCAATAATAAAGGGCTGACAGCTATACCCAGGGGTATTGATAAGATCCACTTACGCTGCTGCAACAAACGTGTCAATAATAACAGCTCTAGTTTCATAAATCTTATAGGGTTGACCTGTTTAGGTTTGGCAGCTTCCTGGAACACTAGCCAATGTGACTTAATGGAATATTAGGTTGATTTAGGAAAATATATCAAGTATTTTTTGTGTATTATTGTTGGCGCTGGCTGTGTTTCTATCGGATCACAGGCCCTGGCTTGGGAGCGAGGAGTGGGGTGGTGTCAAGGCTCGCATCTTACTGCCTGCCCCAGAGCCACCGAAGCTTTCGGGCATCTTGCCTAAACGACACGGCGGGCACATAGCCCCAGGAAAGGCACGAAACGACCAGCACCCGCCACAGCACTGCCCCCATGGCATGGAAACTCTCCCGGCTGTGTGATTAATCACCATCAGCTCTGGCATGGACTGCGCCGTGGCTTTCCTAGGCTGGACCAATTAGGGTAAAGCCGGACCAGTCCCGAGGGTTGGGGTAGTTAGCCTGCACCTGTAGCATGGCCTGGCGCAGGGCTTGGGCCTTGTCTAAACCGGTGTCTAGTTGTTCATAAAAGGCGGTCATTAGGTCGGCGGTGG
>CALHGI010000222.1 GCA_938029995.1 uncultured cyanobacterium
TGCCTGACCGGTGATGCCCTCGGCTCCCTGCGATGTGACTGTCGCCTACAGCTACAAACGGCGCTGAAGATGATTGAACATGCGGAGGCCGGGGTGGTGGTCTATTTGCGTCAGGAGGGCCGTGGCATTGGTCTGGTGAATAAGCTGAAGGCTTACTCACTGCAGGACATGGGTTTTGACACCGTCGAAGCGAATGAAAAACTGGGCCTCCCGGCGGATCAACGCAACTATGGCATTGGGGCCCAAATTCTGAATGATCTGGGGGTGCATCAGTTTAAGCTGATTACCAACAATCCCCGTAAGATTGCAGGGCTGAAGGGGTATGGCCTAGAGATGGTGGATCGCATGCCCCTGTTAATTGAAACCAATACCTACAACTCGGACTACCTATCCACCAAGGCCCAAAAGCTAGGGCACCTGTTGTTGCAGTCCTACCTGGGCACATTGGCGCTTCACTGGGGCGAGGTGCTGCCGTCGGCCCAGCGCTATGAAAAGGTAAACCTGCTGCGCCAGATCGCCCACGAATCTGGCCTGTTGATCCAGGAAGAGGCTCGCTCCATTGCCATCTCACTGTTTAGTCCCCAGGCGCTAATTGTGAATTTGGGGCTGGCGGAGCCGGTGGCCAGTCGATGGTATCAGGAGGCTGACAATCCCTACCGCCGTGCGATCGCAACCATTCTGGAACAGCTGATCCAATGGTCCGATTTACAGGAGTTAGATATCCTGATTGCCAACGGCAGTGACCCCTTTACCACCCTCCAGGTGGGCCTAGACCGACAAATCTTTAGCTGGCAGTCCCCCACGGTGATTGGTGAACAGCTAAGCACCCAGCGGATTTACAGTTTTTCCCGCCACAGTCCCAACGATTAGGGTTGTCTCGTTTTATAAGCAAGCCCCCAGCTGCGCCATGCAGCTGGGGGCTTGGGCCATTGTATTTTGTAAGGCTGGCTGGCCGGGGCGGGGCTACTGCACCGGCGTCCGTCGGCCTAACTGGGGAATGGGCACAAACGGAGAACTCACCGTACTGGGCAACTGTTGGCGTCGTTTGATGGAGGCCACCTCTGGGGCCAGGGCCGATACCGCTTCGGTAAATTGGGGGTCGTTGGCCGTGCCCATCAGGCTCGGATCGTTGGCCAAGGCACTGCGCTGATCCGAGGACAGGTCCACCTGAATGTCCGGGGTAATGCCCTTGCGGCTAATGTCGGTGCCGTTGGGGGTGTAGTAGTGGGCCACGGTGACGGCGATCCCCGACCCATCGGATAAGCCGTGGAGCGATTGCACCAGGGCTTTGCCAAAGGTGGGACTGCCTACGACGATGGCCCGGTCATTATCCCCCAGGGCTCCGGTAACAATCTCACTGGAGCTAGCCGACTCCCCATTCACCAAAATAGCCATGGGCAGTTCGGTTAAATGGGTACGGTTGGCGGAAATTTGTTCGCTGTCGCCGGTGCGGTCCACCGTGCGCACAATGGGCCCCCGCCGCAGCCACATGCGACAGATATCAATGCTGGCCTGGAGCAAGCCACCGGGGTTGTCCCGCAGGTCTAGCACAAAGGCCTCTGCCCCCTGATCGGTTAAATCAGCGATGGCCATCTGCATTTGTTCGGCGGCATGGGCGCTAAATTCATCGAGGCGGATATAGCCCACATTGATCCCATTCTGGGCTTCCAGTTTGGAATTAACCGTCCGTACTTCCAGGCGAGCCCTAGACAGGATAATGGTTTCAGGCTCGCCGTCCCGTTCAATGGTGAGGGTAACCTGGGTATCCGCATCCCCCCGCAGCAACTGGGAGGCGCGCTCGGCACTGAGAAAGTCGGTGGAGCTACCATTCACCAGCACGACGCGATCCCCGACTAAAATTCCCGCAACGTCGGCGGGGGAGCCGTCTAAAACGTCACTGACCACCACCGTCCCAGCGGAGCGATCCCGCCGCAGCCGCAGGCCAATGCCGGACACTTCCCCGGAGGTCTGATCCGTTAGGTCGGAATACTGATCGGGGCTGAGGAAACGGGTGTAGGGATCGTCTAGACGATGCAGGGCACGGCGCAGCTCGGTGTAGGCCGACTGGCGAGAACTGTAATTGCGTCCCAGTAGCTCTTGGCGCACTTCAACCCAATCGGTGCGGTTGAAGGAGTCATCCACATATTCGCGATAAACAATCTGCCAGGCCTCGTCAAGGATTGCCTTGGGGCCATCGGTAAATGCTGCCTCAGCGGGAAATGACGTTAATAGGACAGGGGTGAGAAGAACCGTTGCGATCGCGCCAGTAGACCGAAGTAACTCTAAGGTAGTTTTCATTGAAACGGTTGCGGCAGAGGTTAGCGGGATATTTGCAAACAATGTGGAGGAGTCTAATAAGGCGGGGGAGTAGATTTACCCAGAATCAAATAATGGAGACTTACATAGGGAAATCTGTACGGGAAGCAATCAAATTTGACCCAGAACAAATTTCGAATATCTACATAATTTTACAGACCGTTTAGAGTTAAAGCCAAATGTAGGTAGAACCTTCAGCATAAATACTTGAATTAAATTTAGCTCATGAACCTGAGCAATTGCTGAGGTCCGTATGATCTTTATCCAAACCTTATTATCGTTGTGGCTACAATAAGTCACCCAGAACCCATTTATTGGTTTTAAAAGAAAATTTAAGTAAATCTAACTAAACGTACCAATAGGTTGCTCTCAAGTGATTCATAGCTCATTTGTAGAATATTATTTGAGCCGCTTTATTACAGGAGTATATTTACGGAAGCACGGACAGGGTGCTAGGGCAAATGTTAAGAAGTAGATTATTACAACGATACTTTAAACCCGTCTGTCTAGGGTTGATGATTGCAGGGTTGATGGTTACTTTCGTTACAGTCAGTAATCTGCGGAGTGCCCGCACAGCCCCCACCGACGCCTACGTGGTTTTAGGGGGAAGCATTCGTCGAGAAATACACATGGCCCAGGTGGCTAGCACCCTGTCCCCGGCCCCCCCGATTTTAATCTCCGCCGGTTCCAGCGACCCCTGTATCCGCCTGCTATTCGAGCAGGCGGGGGCCTCCCTAGACCAAATTTGGTTAGAAAATTGCGCTGAATCCACATTTGGTAACTTTGTTTTCTCCGTTCCCGTGGTGGAACGCTGGGGGGCCCGCCATGTCACCCTGGTGACCTCCGGCAGCCACAGTCGCCGCGCCCTCACCCTCGCTCGCATCCTGTTTGGTGCTCGGGGCATTTGGGTGGAACCCCTACTGGTGGAGGAGACGGGCATTCCAGGCAATCGGGAAACCCTGGCCAAAACCACCCTGGACATTAGCCGCAGCCTGCTGTGGGCCGTGGTGGCCCAGGTGCACAAGCCCACCTGCAACCGTTTGGTGCCCCTGGCCGAGGTGGATTTGGCCCAGTGGCGACAGCGGGGGTTTAAGTGTGAGCACCAGGCAGGGATTGAGGGGAGTTAACCCCCTGCACCACGCCCGAATATAGGTAGTAGTCCTTTATTTTTATCCCCAACCGCTGCACTGGAACCGTGGCCACCTGCTGCCAGCCGGGTTGCAGCCGTAAGGGGCCTGGGGGTGAACCAGTTTGAATAAACGGATGCCAGTCATCCGCCAGCACCAGGGCCGACTGACCCACCAGCTGGCGAGCATCGGCCCAAACATCGAATTGGTCAATGCGATCGGAAATGGCTAGGACACTGCGATCATGGAGGGCATAGGCCAGGGCCGAGGCGGAACGGTAGTCGGTGGTTAACAGCACATCGTGGTTGGGGGCGTGGTTTTGCACCACCGCTGCCACCTGGTGCCAGCCAAAGGACATGCGCCCATCGGGGTCGCCATCGGGGCCAAATAGGGCGCTCACAGGTAACACACAGTAGTTAATCACCAGCAACCAGGCAACAACCGTGCCCAAAATTTGGCTGCCGTTAAACCATGCTCGGTGTTGCAAACGATCTGGCCTAGGGGAGAGAAAAAACAGGGGCACCAGGGGCAACAACAGCAGGTAGGCCAAAATATTCCAGTAGTAGAGGGCGGTGGAAAACAGCCCCACCAGGGACAGTAACCCGGTGGAGGTAATGCACAGCCCCAGGGCCATGGGGCGATAGGTGGGGGATGTGAGGGGACCCTCTGCTGTTATTGCCGAACGCACCATGACCGAACGAACCATGGCCCAAACCAGTGGGGGTGACAAAATTAGGGCGGCGGTGAGCCAAAAAAACAACACGGCCTCCGGTCGCAGGGTGGGTCCGCCCCCGCTGTCAACGCTGCGGGTGAGATAATACTGGAAGGAGAGCCAATGGTTTTGAAGATTCCAGATCAGGATGGGTAGGGTGAACAGGGATGCGATCGCAACCGCCCCATATAGGCGACCATCCCGCCACAGCCGCCGGAGTTTGGGCTGCCCCACAATGACCCCCAGCACCGTCAGCCCCACAAAAACAGCCGTATACTTACACAGCCCCGCCAACCCCAGGGCCGCCGCCCCACCATAGAGAAATCTGCTGCGCCCGCGCCCATTCCGCCACACCCCATCCAAAAATCGCACAAACCAATAGGCCGAGATTAACGAAAACGTAATCAGCCATTGATCGTGCCAGGCCAAGGTCAAAAACAAAAAATATAGCGGACTACTCCAACAGCACACCAAGGTGATAATCCATGCATCATGGCCTCGTTTGCCGTAGAGATAGTGGGAAATTTGATTATACGTCCAGAAAAACAGACCATTACTCACCACCGTGGGCAACCGCAGCACAAAGGCCCCATGGCCCAGATGGGAAAACACCCCCTGCACCCAAGCATGGAACGGCGGGTGATCGTAGTAGGACCAATCTAAATGCTGACCCCACAGCCAGTAGTAGGCCTCATCCGGATTGGGAAATGCCGTCAGCCAGTAAACACCGTGGGCCAACAATATTAGCCACAGCCAAGGGGCCCTTAAAACAGGATGAAAACGCAGAGAGTGCCTTACTTCAAAACCCAAAACAGAAAGTGCCCTCCGAGAATCTGCGGCTGGGCCGACAGAACCTACACCTCGAACCCAGCTATTCTAGGACACCCATGACCGAACTCCCTACTCCCCGCCTTCATCCGTCGATTCCATATCAATCCCCCAGTCCCCCAGGGCCGCATCCCCCTCATCCGTCAGTTCCTCCGACTCAAACTGGGGTGGATCGACCAAACTGGCCCGATCCTCTGGATCGCTCCACAGGGTAGGCGTGTAAACAATCACCGGTAACCCAGCCCCATTTAAGCCCCGAATAATCCGCTCTGGGGTTTGGGGAAAGGCAATAAATAGGGGAAAGGGCCGTTCAGACCCCTCATTTAAAAGATGTTCATGCTGCATCGGCATCAGCCACTCGTAGTTTTCCGAGAGCAATATTTGGGTCCGTCGCCAGCGAGACAACAGTTCCGAAAAATCCTCATCGGGCCGGTGAATAAACAACACCACATCCACCCCGGTTTTAATTTTCCACTCCGGGTCACACATCAGCATCACCAGGTCACAGGGGAGGGATGTCACCTCTCGCCGGGTACTCACCGGCCCCAACGGGCCATCGACCGCCCGTCGAATACTAATATTGGGCAAGGTAATGGTGACAATACTTTCCTGGGGACGGCGCATACTGGGCAACATTTCCAAATAGGGGCGGTGCTGCTTCAGCAGTGCCAAGGCTCCCCGATAGTCACTGCACCGCGCCAGCAGATGTTCGTAGTCGCCTTGGGGAGTCGCCATGGTTGAAAAATTACGCCAAACAGGTCTATTCTAGCTTTCCCCTATCCTACCCACCCATCCATCAATAGGGGGCAGGGTCCCTGCTACGCACAGCCCTATTTATAGATGACCTCATGGCAGGGGTCCCTGCTGCCACAGCCCCTATTTATAGATGACCCTATGGCAGGGGGCCCTACTACCCATAGCCCCTATTTATAGATGACCC